>DYMC01000068.1 GCA_020721745.1 Lentisphaera sp.
TGGTTAAAAACTTTCTTTCCTCCGTTTCCTCTTTGTAAAGTTTTTTTAAAGAAGGTATCACCAGATTTTCCACGTTTTATTTCAACTTATTTACGATGCATGACACTAGGGGGCAACACATTGATGGAGGTAATTTCAAAGCGCCCAAATCGCTCATGACCTTGCCGGGCGAAGCTAGGTTTGTCGCGGACAAAACCATGGCTTTCCGCGACGATTGAATTGGCGTAGGGCCTGGAGACGGGCACGGCAAGCGTGCCCCTCCATTCGCCCCGGGCGAATTAAATGGTGGCGCATGTTTTATTATCTTGGCAATCCGCGTCTTCAGCTTTGGTTTTCCTCTCCGAACATCTGCGGGGCCTTTCTCTGCATGGCGTTTTTCGTGGCGCTAGGTGTTCATCTTCTTTTTGTAGGTGAAAGAAGGGTGGCGTTGCGGGAATATTTGAGCAATTTGTTTCCTGCGTCCGGCCTGTCCGCCACAGTCTTGGCGAAGGTGGAAGAAAGCAAACTACCTGGGGCGAAGTCTGTTTTTGGCGCACTGTTTTTTCTGCTCGCGCTTTTTTTGGAGTATCTGCTGGCGGCAACATATTCCCGTGGGGCATATCTTGCTTTTTTCGCGGGGCTCGGTCTTTTCTTCCTTGCATGCCGGAGAAAGAGGCTCCTCTTTCTTGGACTGGCATTTTTTTTGATTCTTTCGTCCGTGTCGTCCGGGGCGCGGCGTCTGGTGTCGGCTTGCGAAATTCGCGATGGCTCGATATACAATCGTCTATTCCTTTGGAAAGGGATGGCGGAGATGATGGCGGAGAATCCGGTTTGCGGCGTGGGGAGCGAGCCATACGGGAGAGCCGGGGCGCTGTATTCCGCCTGGCACCAGCCGCTCGACATGCACGAGCGATACACGACGGCCGTATGCGATTTCCTCACGCTCGGGGCGGAACATGGCGTGTTCGCGATATTCGCGTATCTTGTGCTTCCGCTGTCTTTGATATGGCTCGGAGCAAGACTTCACAGGGCAACCGGGAACAGCATCGCGCTGGGGCTGTCGTCGGCGTTGTTCTCATATCTTGTCGCATCAATGTTCAGCACATTCTGCAAGGATCCGGAGCTATACCGGATTTTTTGGGGGTGAACGTCGTTCTTGCCATCATGCTGATTTGCTCTTTTTTGCGCGGCAAGTTGAAGTTTTCGTTCCGTCTATTTCTTCCTCCGGTTTTCACGGCGGTCTCTCTTGTTTTTGCGCTGTTTCTGATCGGGCTGTATTTTGCGGGCCGCTCGCCAGTCAAATACCGGAACGGTGAATTTTTGTCTGGCGATTCGCGGCATCAATGGGTGTCCGCTTCTCCCCGGAACGGGAGGACTGGCGCCAAAATCCTGTATTTCTTCGATTCGGACAAGACTGATATCGAGACGGAGGCTCGTTCAGTCATTCGGCCTCTTGTCAACGAAGGTTTTGCTGTTGACGCGACAGGGGTTGATTCCGGATTCGGCGGACTGAGTCTTGCCAGGGAATTCGTGGGGCGAAGATGCGCCGGGAGCTCCGGAGAAAGCATGGTCTTCGGACGCGGCTCCGGCGGGAGGATTGCGATTCTCGCAGGCGCATCGGAGCCGGAGCGGCGCATCACGGCGGGGATAGCGCTCGATTCCGAGATGAGCTGGCCATTTCCCGAATTGTCGGCAACTGACAATGCCGAAAAGATAAAGTTCCCGCTTTTGCTCATCTACAATTTGAGCTTCATCCTGCCGCTTGTGGTCTTTTTCGCGCTGGCGGCCACCGGTGTCTCGATCTGGAAAATGTTGGCTTTCTCCAGAAGGGAGGCTGCGCCGGCAAAAATTGCCATTGGGATTCTCTTTCTCGTTTTAGCCACAATTCAGCTTGCGTTGACAATGCGGTCTTGATGAAGAGAGCCGATTGCAGAACTCCCCCTGGCTGTGCGGAGTTCTGCAATCGAATCGGCTCAAGGCATCCCTGTCTGGTCTAGAACTTTGCCAGGGGGAACGTATGGCGAGGACCGCGAAAATCGCAGTCCACAAATTTCCATTTAATGCCCCCCAAACTGGAATCAGCCTTGTTTTTGTCTCCTGACGGGCTAAGTTACGGCTTTTTCAAATAAATCCCGATATGAATACAAAGGAACAGAAGAAGGCAGAAGGCATAAAATCCGCTTATGCGGAAAATCTTATGCGGACATACGCGCCGGAGCTGATTCTGGTGAAAGGCCAGGGTGCATATGTCTGGGATGTCTATGGGAAACGCTATCTGGACTTTGGCGCAGGCATAAGCGTGTGCAACCTCGGGCACTGCCATCCGGCTCTCACCGAGGCTATCTCGGCCCAGGCGGCGCGCCTAGTCCACACATCCAATCTCTACATGAACGACGTGCAGCCGCTTCTCGCCCGCAAGCTTGTCGAGAAGGGCTTCGACGATGGTCTTGCCTTCTTCTGCAACAGTGGCGCCGAGGCGAACGAGGGCGCGATAAAGCTCGCGCGCAAATACGGCTCCGCGACCGGGCGCTTCAAGATAATAACCATGCAGGACTCCTTCCACGGAAGGACGCTTGCGACCCTTGCGGCGACCGGAAGGGGGAAATACCGCAACGGATTCTCCCCGGACATGCCCGGTTTCGCCCATGTCCCTTTCAACGACTTCGAGGCGCTCTCGAACGCGATTGACAAGGACACCGTGGCGGTCATGATAGAACCTGTCCAAGGGGAGGGCGGCATAATTCCTGCCGACCCCGAATACCTGAAAAAAGTCCGCGCTCTCTGCGACGCAAGGGACATCGTCCTGATATTCGACGAAGTCCAGTGCGGGATGGGGAGGACAGGTTATTTCTACGCATTCCAAGGATATGGAATCCAGCCCGACGCCATGACGCTTGCAAAGGCTCTTGCAAACGGATTTCCGATAGGGGCGCTGCTCGCCAGGAAGAAATTCGCATCGGTGCTTTCTCCTGGGACCCACGCTAGCACGTTCGGGGGCAACCCCCTCGCGTGCGCGGCGGCGCTGGCCACAATCAAGACCTTCGACGAGGAGAAAATCCTTGAGAACTGCAGGGCGATGTCTGAGCTTCTTTTCGCCGGAATCAGAAAGATAGCCTCCAAGAAGATAATCCAGGTCCGCGGGCGCGGGCTCATGATAGGAATAGTTGTCGCCTGCGATGTCCGCAAGGTCGTGGCGGACTGCGCCGCGAACGGCCTCCTCGTCCTTCAGGCTGGCGAAGGGGTGGTGAGACTTCTGCCGCCTCTTGTCATTGACAGGAACGATGTGGATTCCGCGCTGGAGATTCTGGCGGAGGCGCTCAAATAGCAATTCCCCGGAAACTTAAAGGAGAGAACATCCATGCAAAAAGACCTGCTCACGATTGAAGAACTCTGCGAGAACGATCTCAACGAGATAATCTCCCTCGCATCCAAAATGAAGTTGAAGCGAGACGAATGGAAGCCCCGCCCACTCGAGGGCAAAAGCGTCGGAATGATATTCTCCAAGTCCTCGACCAGGACCAGAGTCTCCTTCGAGGTGGGAATTCGCGAGCTTGGTGGCAATTCCATTTTCATGGACATGTCCGATCTGCAGTTGAACAGGGGGGAGACCTTCGCCGACACGGCAAGAGTCCTGAGCAGATACCTCCACGCGGCCGTGATAAGGACTTCCAAGCACGACTATGTGGTCGAGTTTGCGAAGGCCGCCAACATCCCGGTTATAAACGCGCTCACCGACTCCTTCCACCCCTGCCAGATTCTCGCCGACCTCTTCACCATCTATGAATACAGCGAGAGGCTCGATGGCGTGAGGCTTGCCTATCTTGGCGACTGCTCGAACAACATCGCGAACTCCCTGATACTCGGGGCGAAACTCTCAGGGCTGAAACTGACGCTCTCCTCCCCGGAGGAATTCTCCCCCGACTTCAACCTCATACGGAATCCGGACATGGGCAGGGGCGACATACGCTGGGTGAAGAACCCATCCGAAGCCGTCCAGGGCGCAGACTACATCTACACCGACGTGTGGGTCAGCATGGGATTCGAGAAGGAGACAAAGCGGAGGATCGAGCTACTCGATGGCTACAGGATAAACAGGGACATCGTGAACGAGGCCTCCCCGGGTGTCAAGATTATGCACTGCCTCCCGGCGCACAGGGGCGAGGAGATAACAGACGATGTCCTGGACGACAGCCGGCGCTCCATAGTCCTGGACCAGGCGGAGAACCGCCTTCACGTCCAAAAGGCCGTCCTGTCCATCATGTTTGGAGAGGTAGGCGAGGCAACGAAGAAGAACAACAAGAAAAAGGGTTGACACGGTGAATACGAAGGCAGACGCTTTTCTCCGGGAAGGGGTCAGCAGGAAGAACCTGAGGGAGACCTTCAACTACCATTTGACAAGCTCCCTGGCGAAGAGACCCGACAGGACCACGGACCACGACAAGTACATGGCGCTTGCGCTGACCATCAGGGAACTGCTCGTTGACAAGTGGATCGCCACACGGGTCGAATACGAGGAGAGAAAGCAGAAGTGCGTATGCTATCTCTCCCTCGAATACCTCATGGGCCGAGTCCTCGACAACGCGATGATCAACCTAGAGGTGCAGGACAAGGTGAACGATGCCCTTGGGGACATCGGTGTGGATCTCGGTGTCCTGGAGGAACAGGAGCCCGATGCCGGTCTCGGCAACGGGGGGCTCGGAAGGCTCGCCGCGTGCTTCCTCGACTCCATGACCACCCTCCAGCTCCCGGCATTCGGATACGGCATCAGATACGACTACGGGATATTCCGCCAGAAAATACAGGAGGGATACCAGATCGAGGAGCCCGACCCTTGGTTGAAGCAGGGCAACCCGTGGGAGATCGTCAGGCCCGAACGCGCGAAGATCATCAGGTTCTACGGCAGGACGGAGCCGGCCAGAGGATCCTCGAACAAGCGGAGAAGGGAATGGCTCGACACCCAGGATGTCCTCGCCATGCCATACGACTACCCCATCCCGGGATACAGGACCAGCCATGTCAACAACCTGAGGCTGTGGTCTGCGCAGCCCCTCCCCAATGTCGAATTCAACCTCTCGAAGTTCAACCAGGGCGACTATGTCAACGCGAACCTCAACGCATCCCTTGTCGAGAACATCACCAAGGTCCTATACCCCAACGACAACAACTACGAGGGCAAGGAGCTCAGGCTCAAGCAGCAGTATTTGCTTGTCGCGGCCACACTCCAGGACATCGTATTGCGGTGCAAGTTTCTCAAGATCGACATCAGGAAGCTCGACGAGAACGTGGTGATACAGCTCAACGACACACACCCGGCTCTTGCCATCCCCGAACTCATGAGGATACTTGTTGACGAGGAGAATCTCGAATGGGACGAGGCCTGGAGCGTGTGTTCCAGAACCTTCGCATACACCAACCACACCCTCATGAGCGAGGCTCTCGAGAAATGGCCGGTCCCCCTCATGGCGAAGCTCCTCCCACGGCACATGGAGATCATATACGACCTCAACCAGAAGATGCTGCGCAAGATCGCCAACAAATATCCAGGCGACAACGACCGCATATCGAGAATGTCGTTCATCGAGGAGGGTGGAGAAAAGCATGTCCGCATGGCATACATCGCCGTCGCCGGAAGCAGCAGGGTCAACGGGGTCGCCAGACTCCATACCGACCTGCTCAAGAACGGCCTTTTCAAGGATTTCCACGACTACACCCCGCACAAGTTTGTCAGCGTTACAAACGGAATCACCCCGCGCAGATGGCTTCTCAAGGCCAATCCTCTCCTCTCGTCGGCGATAACCAAGAGAATAGGCGACTCATGGGTCAAGAACCTATTCGACATCGAGAAGCTGCTCAAGTTCGAGAAGGACGAGCAGTTCCTGGCCGATCTGCAGAAGGCCAAGCGGAGCAACAAGGACAGGCTCGCAAGACACGTCCTCGAAAAGTCCGGGATCAAGCTCGACAGCTCAGCCATCTTTGATATACAGGTGAAGCGCTTCCACGAGTACAAGCGGCAGACGCTCAATATTCTCCACGTCGTGGACCTCTATCTCAGGATCAAGGCGGGCGGAGGGGAGGACATTCCCCCGCACGTATTCTTCTTCGGCGGCAAGTCCGCGCCTGGATACTTCATGGCCAAGCTGATCATCAAGTTCATCAACTCCGTCGCCGCCGTGGTCAACAACGACGACGACATTGACGGCCGCCTGAAGGTGGTCTTCATCGAGGACTACGGAGTCTCCCTTGCGGAAAAGATCATCCCCGCGGCGGACCTTTCGGAACAGATTTCGCTCGCGGGAACGGAGGCGTCAGGCACCGGCAACATGAAGTTCGCGCTGAACGGAGCCCTCACCATCGGGACGATGGACGGCGCCAATGTGGAAATATGCGAGGCTGTCGGGAGGGACAACATCTTCATATTCGGAATGACCGTTGACGAGGTGAGAGGGCTTGCCGCAAAAGGATACAACGCGGCGGACTTCATCGCCAGAGACCCTGGCCTGCAGAAGGTCTTCTCCCTCATCTCCGATGGTTTCTTCTCATACGACAAGAAGGATCTCTTCGCACCTCTGGTCGAAAACCTCAGGGCCGACCCCTACATGGTCATGGCCGACTTCCAGTCATACCGCGAATCACATGCCGAGGCGTGGAAGCTCTACCTCGACAAGAAGGCCTGGACACGGAAAACCCTCAGGAACATCGCCCGGATGGGGGTATTCTCCAGCGACAGGGCCATAAGGGAATACGCCGACAAGATATGGCACATCGAGCCAATGGTCGTCTCCGAGAGCTATGACTGGCGGAAACACCTTGACAACAACGGCAACGGGAAGAAATAGGCATCATCCCGGGGAAATATTCACTGAAGACGTGAGCCCGCCGTAGGGTCGGACAAGCTTCGCAACGTCTCAAGAATGACGGGGTTCAGTGAATATTTACTTGCTCAGCCTCCCCAGATGTCAATTATCTTCCCGTTGAAGGACTTTATCACTTCCTTGACGAACTCGTTTTTTTCCGCCTTCTCCTTGAGCCCTCTGATGTCGCGGCTGTGCAGGGGGGCGGTCTCGTGGGGGGAGAGGACTTCGTTTTTTCTGATGATCGAGAGTTTCGCGTCCTTGATGGAGAAGAGCCGCCTGAGGCAGTTTTCCAGCGCCAGATGATCCTTCTCGAGTATGCGGATGTCGTTCCGTCCATGTTCCGCGTCAATTGCGATCTCGAGTGTTCTGCCGTCGAAGGAGAGGGGGACAGCCTCCTGCAGCTTGTCCTTCAGGTGCGGGATGGCCATCTGGACCTCCTTGATGAGGGCGACCAGTATTTCTTCCGCGCTGCGGTTCTTGTCCTGGAGGCGGGGAGCCGTTGGCGCCGTTTGTTGCGGTGCTGATTTGTGCGGGCGTTGTTCTGGGGCTGTGTATGGGGCTCTTGCTTCCCCGGCGGAGCTTTGGCGTGGCGCTGGTGCGCCGGGAGCCGCTGTCCTGTTCAGTCGTTCGTCAGTTTTTTTTTTGGCTCCTCTGCGGGAGCCTGCTTGTCTTCGCCCTGGAGTTCGTTGATCTTTCGGATCAGATCCTCGACCTTCGCGGAGTGTGAAATCCGCGCGGCCTTCAGGAGAAGCGCCTCGATGAAGACGTGCTTGTTTATTGCGTCGTGGAGGCTTCTTGACGATGCTGAGAGGGTCTCTATCAGTCTCTGGACCGTGTCGAGTGGATGGTTCGCGCCGAGCTTGAGGTATGCCGCCGCGGCCTCGTCGTTCTCCTCGAGTATCCTGCCGGCGTTCTTCCCTGCGATTTTCGCAATCTGCACCGACCGGAGGGTGGAGAGAAGGTCGTCGTAGAGTTTTTCCAGATTCTTGCCGCCCGATGCGATCGTGTTGAGTGTGTTGACTATCTTCTGCGCGTCGTTGTCGAAGAGGGCTGTAACCAGTCCTTCGAGCTCGTCTTTCGCGGCGAGGCCGAACACTGAGACGATGTCGGATTCGGCTATCTCCTCGTTCTCAGAGGAGCGGAAGGCGATCATCTGGTCGAGGAGGGATTCGGCGTCGCGCATTCCTCCGTCCGCGGCCCGCGCTATGGCGGAGATGGCATCCGTGGATATCCTGACCTTCTCCTGCTCTGCGATTTTCGCAAGCGACTTTGATATCATGGCGGTTGGTATCCTGCGCAGGTCGAAGCGCTGGCATCTGGAGACGATGGTGGGAATGACCTTGTGCGCCTCGGTGGTGGCGAAGATGAACTTGACATGGGCCGGGGGTTCCTCGACGGTCTTGAGGAAGGCGTTCCATGCGCCGGCGGTGAGCATGTGGACTTCGTCCACTATGTATATCTTGAATTTTCCCGATACAGGCGCGTAGTAGACCTCGTCGCGGAGATTCCTCACGTTGTCAACGGTGTTGTTGCTGGCGCCGTCAATCTCGATGACATCGAGGCAGGAGGCATCCTGGACGGCCTTGCAGTTGTCGCATTCGCAGCATGGCTCCATGGACGGGTATTTGCGGCAGATCAGGGCCTTGGCGAAAATTCTCGCGATGGTCGTCTTGCCTATGCCGCGGGGGCCGACGAAGAGGTAGGCGTGCGCGGCGCGCTGCCTCATTATCTGGTTCTGGAGCGTTTTTGTCACGTGCTCCTGTCCGATCACCTCGGAGAAGCGCTGTGGCCTCCATTTTCTCGCCAATACCTGGTATTCCATGTTGCCGCATTCCTAGATTGCTGAAAAAAGTATTCTAACACGGGCGGAGCCGCTTTCAAGCCGAAGAAGTTTTTTTCTTTTTTCTTTTGACTATCCTGATTCTGCGGCTATTTTTGCGCGATGGGTTGCCTAGCGGGAACAGTCAAAACTATAAAACACGGGAGATATGCCATGCCGATGATAGACATGCCGCGCGAGAAACTGTTGAAGTACAAAGGCAGCAGTCCAAGACCAAAGGATTTCGACAGATATTGGAAGGATGCCTTGGCCGAGATGAGGAGGGTGTCCCCGGATACCGAACTTATTCCAATCAAGCATCCAGCGCGGAATGTGGATTCGTTCCATCTGTGGTTCACCGGAGTGGGCGGGGCGAGGATACATTGCATTTATGCGCGTCCCAAGAAGATCGAGGGCAGGATTCCTGCCGTGGTGAACTTCCATGGATATAGCGGGTGCGCAGGACAGATATCCTCCCTGATGGGATGGACTGCGATGGGATTTGCCGCGGTGGCCATGGATTGCCGGGGGCAGGGCGGCTCCAGCGAGGATGTGTCCCATGTGAAGGGCTCGACTTTCCACGGGCACATCATAAGGGGGATAGAATCGCCTGAGAAGCTGCTTATGAGAAGCGTATTCCTGGATACCGCCCAGCTGGCCGGGATCGTGATGGGCTTTGACGAGATTGACCCTAGGCGGGTGGCTTCGAACGGTGGCTCCCAGGGTGGCGCGTTGTCGGTCGTCTGCGCTTCGCTCGATCCTCGCGTCGCCGCATGTGTGTCCTGTTTTCCATTCCTTTCCGACTACAAGCGCGTGTGGGATATGGACTGCTCCGGTGCCTACAGCGAGATACGCGACTGGTGGTTCAGGAAGTATGATCCGCTTCACGAGAGGGAGGATGAGTTCTTCGAGACGCTTGGATACATAGACATCCAGAACCTGGCCCCGAGGATCAGGGGGGATGTGCTCATGTCGGTGGGGCTGCGCGATCAAACGTGCCCCCCCTCGACGGTCTATGCAACGTTCAACAAGATCCGTGCGAGGAAGAAGCTTCTAGTGTATCCCGACTTTTGCCACGAGGATCTCAACGGATGGAATGACGCGGTATCGTATTTCCTGTGTGAAAGGCTGTTGTAGCGGCGGGCCACGTCGCCATCAGCCCAATCCAAGGTCAAATTCATCAGAGCCGGTTGCAAAACTCCATGCGGCTCGCGTGGTGTTTTGCAATTGGTCACATCAATATGCAACTCAATCCGAAAAGAATTCCGCGTCCATGCGGGTTTCTTCTCCTGATATTATTTCCGTTTAGGGCAATTGCCCTTGCCCTAAACGGAAATCCACAAAAAACTGGTTTTGTGGACGGGCTCTATTTACCAACTAAACTCATCTCCGGCGACGCAAACGTTCAAGATAAAAACGAGAAGGACGATCCTGTGCGACAATCTTGTCCGAGGGTAATTTTGAGATCGGCTCATCTCGATGGGGTATGGATGTAAATATTCACGGAATTCTTACTTATGGATGACCGCCGCCGGGGCCGGATTGGTCTACGGTGCACGCCAGGATCGCGTAGGGCTGCTTGGTTCCCCACCTGACCCGGTTGGCGTCTGACGTCACATAGGTTCCGGCTTCCGGCGACGATAAGAAAAAACTTTCAACTCTTTGTCTGCTGGCTTTTTTTCCCGTTCTTTGTGCTTCCGCTGAAATATTCGATGAGGAGGCTCAGCTCGGTTCTGAGGTCCTTCCTGTGTATTATCCTGTCTATCATTCCCTTTTTGAAGAGGAATTCTGATGTCTGGAATCCTTCCGGGAGGGTGGCCTGGGTGGTGTCCTTTATCACTCGAGGTCCAGCGAATCCGATCAGTGCGCCGGGTTCGGCCACGACGATGTCGCCGAGGGATGCGAAGCTGGCGGTGACGCCGGCGGTGGTCGGGTTTGTCATTATCACTATGTATGGCTGTTTTTTCCTGGAGAATCTGTGGAGCGCGCCGCTTGTCTTGGCCATTTGCATGAGGCTGACCATTCCCTCGTACATTCTTGCGCCGCCGCTGGCGGTGACGATTACCAGCGGGATGGAGTTCTTCTCGGCGAGTTCCGCGAGGCGGGCTATCTTCTCGCCGACGACCGATCCCATGCTCGCGCCGAGGAATCTGAAGTCCATGACGGCGAGCGCGTATTGGGTTCCGTTGAGTGTGGCTGTTCCGCAGAGGACGGCCTCGTTCATGCCGGTCTTGGCCTTGCTCTTTTCGATTTTTTCCTTGTATGGTGCGACACCCTCGAATTTGAGGGGGTCGAGGGAGAGCATGGACGCGTCGGTCTCGCGGAAGGAGTTCTCGTCGGTGAGGAGTTTTATCCTTTCCTGCGCGGTCATCGGGTAGTGGTGGGAGCATTTGGGGCAGACGTTGAGGTTCTCCTCCGTGAGCTTGTTGTAGGCGACCTCGGAGCACTTCGGGCATTTGCCCCATAGGCCTCCCGGTATCTCCTTCTTCTTGGAGGTCGTTATTGTCGTATATTTTTCCTTCGTGAAAAGGGCCATGTCAACCTCTTGCGATTACGATGATGTTAACTTCGGTGCAGATGCCGGACTTCAGCAGTGTTTCGCTCGCGGCCTCGAGGGTCGCGCCTGTGGTCAGGACATCGTCGAGCAGTAATATAGACTGGGTTTTCCGAAAATCACGTTTGATTCCGGATATCTTGAAGGCTCCCCGCAGATTTTTCTTTCTTTCCTCCCTGGAGAGATTGGCCTGCTTGGGAGTTCTCCTGACGCGTCTGAGCAGTTTTGCCATGGGGACCCCGCTGGCCCGGGAGAACACCGAGGCGAGAAGCTCTGTCTGGTTGTATCCCCTGAATATCCTCCTGGTCCAGTGCATGGGGACCGGGACGACGCAGTCCGCACGGCCTCCCTGCTCCTTCCATGCTTTGGCGGCGAGTTCCCCCAGAAGGCGGGCGAAGTGGGTGCGGCGGTTATATTTGAAGTCCTTTACGGCCTGCCTGATCGAGTCCTTGTAGTTCATGGCCGCGACGGCTTTCTTCCAGGGACGCTTCTCCTCCTTCAGGCATTTGGAGCAGATATCGAATATGCCGTCGTTCTCGCCGCCGCATCCCGGACAGAACGGAGGCTTTATGACCGGCAGATCCGCCGCGCATTCCGCGCAGAGATGCATATCCGCCGCCTTCCTCTCCCCGCAGATGTAGCATATGTCGGGGAAGAAAGA
>DYMC01000279.1 GCA_020721745.1 Lentisphaera sp.
GGCTGAGTTCCGGAAAAGCGGATATGACATTCATGCTCAAGAGGATTTCCATGATTGCAAACCTGAAAAAGTGATGAAAAAAGCTAGGAGGGAGGCTTGACGGCATCAGGCTCTGCGGCGACGAGCCGGAGATATCCAACCAGGATGTCCTGCGCTACTATTACGCATGCGCAAGAAGTAGGGCGGCCATTCCTGGCCGCCATTTCATCATCAGGACGAACAGCATCGTCCTGAGGCCGGTGAAAAAGGTGGCCGGAGGGGATTGAGCCCTGTTTCGGGGAAAACAGCGTATTTTCACACCCGCGCTGCGGGAAATGAGGTGGAAACGGACTCGTGAAATGATTTTTTTTCGTCCGGGAGGCTTGAAAATGCCATCCCGGGGAGTGTTTTGCGTTGTGAAACTTAAAAAGGAGCCTGGTGGCTCAAAGTCGCCACGGAATCAGGATAATGATAAAACTCGGACTGATCGGGTGCGGGGTCATGGGAAAAGCGCACCTTGCGGGCATAGCATCCTTGGGAAACCGTGTTGTTGTGAGCGCGTTCGCCGACACGGATGCCGAAAGAGCCGGAAAATTCGCCGCAGGAACACCAGGGGCCGTGTGGGACACTGACTACCATAAAATTCTCAACAGCGCGGATGCATTTATTCTTGCTGTTCCGCACGACCTGCATTACGAGATGGTTCTGACCTGCCTGAAGGCCGGCAAGCACGTACTCGTGGAAAAACCGCTCGCACTGACGGAGAAGGAATGTCTGTCGCTGATAGAATTGGACTCGTCGCCGGATCCAGTGCTTACGGTCGGACACGTGCTTCACCACGACCCAATCTGGCAAAAGATGGGAGAATTCATCAAGGGGAAAGCGTTTGGAGAAGTGTTTCAGCTCTCCATCTGGACGGAGCAACTCACAGATCTCTCGCGCGGCGCCTGGATCGGCCGGGCGGACAAACTCGGAGGTGGCCAACTTTTCAGTCATGGCTGCCATTATATTGATCTCATGCTGGACTGGCTCGGCGAGCCGGTCTTCGGCTGCCACATCGGCACCAACCTCGGGACACCGTGGATGGAGCGCGAAGGAACCAGCAATGTTTCCATCAAGTTTGCCAGCGGCGCGATCGGTTATCACATGGGAACATGGGGTGCCCGAGGTAGCAGTCATGGCTATTCAGTCCATGCACACTGCACTGAGGGCATGCTGGAACTGAGCAGCAGGAAAGGCACAATTTCTTTCCACCGCGACCCGTCGGGGGGAGATATCCCCGCCATGACGAAGGAGGAAGCGAAAATCTCCCCGTCAGAAACCGTCTTGTACAAGGCAGACAAAAGCGTCGGCAAGCACGTTGCCGAACAGCTTGAAGCTTTTCTGCAATGCATTGAGCAGAAAAAGAAGCCTGAAATCAGTGCCAAACTGGCGATCCGCAGCCTCAGAGTGATATGGGCTCTGTATGACGCGGAAAACAAAGGCACTTTAGCGGATTTGCGCGGGATATGAGCGTCAATTGCAAAAGTCTAATTCAGAGTTTTCTAAAATAAAGAGGTGCAATTATGAGGATCAAAAGGAAAATGTTTTACTGTCTGTCGGGGCTTTTGCTCTTTGCCGGCAATGTCTTTTCTGAAAGCGCCGTTGTCCCCTTCGTGGAGAAGGACGAGATAGTCCTCTTCGACGCCGACAGAAACGGCGAGAAAGATTTTGTGAATTATACGATCGTAAAAGGCAGCGACATGATTCCGCAGCTTTCAACTGTTGAAAA
>DYMC01000069.1 GCA_020721745.1 Lentisphaera sp.
TTGTGTTAATTGTTGCATCTTGAAAATAATTCATGCAACTAATTATACCACAAATATTTACAAAAGTCAAGACCCCCCTTTTATCTTTTTTCTATCACTTTTTCAGGAACAAAAAAAAATGATGGCCAAAAAGACCATCACGGAATCAGGTTCTTTTCATCCCTTCACTATCTCCGTTCCGATGCCTTTGTCGGTGAATATCTCGAGGAGGAGGGAGTGCTGGATGCGGCCGTCAATCATGTGTATCTTGTTGGTTCCTGCCTTCAGTGCGGAGACTGCGCTCTGGACCTTTGGGATCATCCCTCCGGAGATTATCTTCTTTCTTATAAGTTTTTTGATCTCGCCGACCTTTATCGTGGATATGACGCTGGCTTCGTCCTTCGGGTCCATGAGGATGCCGGGGACATCGCTGATGAAGACGAGTTTGCGGGCCTTCAGCGCCTCGGCTATCTCGCAGGCGGCGATGTCGGCGTTGATGTTGTAGATCTTTCCCGAATTGTCGCAGGCCAGCGGGGGGATGACCGGGAGCAGGCCGGTGTCGAGGGCCTCGATGATCAGTCTCGTGTCCACTTTGTATATTTCGCCCACGAGCCCGATGTCGAGCTTCCTGCCTGTGTCGGGGCACTTGGTGAACTTTCTCCTGGCCTTGAGAAATGACTTTCCCGAGATGGAGTGGGCCTTGGATCCGAAGCTCCTGGCCTTCTCCACTATGTTCGCGTTGATGACGTTGTGCAGGATGTCGTCCACGACGCCGATGGTCTTTTCGCACGTGTATCTGAGGCCGTTGATGAATCTGGTCTCGATCCCGAGTTCGTTCATGCGCGCGGTGATCGCCTTTCCGCCGCCGTGGACTACGACGGGCTTCATGCCGACGGCCTCCATGAAGACGATGTCGCGGATGGTCGTGGCCATGAGTTTGTCGTTCTCCATGACGCTTCCGCCGAACTTTATCACGATCTTCTCTCCGCGGAATCTCTGTATGTAGGGCAGCGCCTCGATCAGCACCGCCGCCTTTCCGATTATCTTCTTCATGGTCTTTCCTTGGAAGATTTCAAATTTCAAATTTCAAATTTCAGATTTCAAATTTCAAATTTCAAATTTCAAATTTGAGATTTCAGATTTGAGATTTGAGATTCTGCTATGTCCTGTAGTCCGCGTTGATCTTGACGTAGTCGTAGGAGAGGTCGCTGGTCCACATGGTGCAGGATTTTTTGCCTGCGCCGAGGCTGATTCTGACGAGCAGTTCCTTTCCGGAGACTTCCCTTGCGAGTTTTTCCTCCGGGGTTTCGACTGGCCTGCCTTTTCGTATGACTGCGCTGCGGTTGTAGAAGAGGTCCGTCTTGTCCGGGGAGAATTTAGCGCCCGAGTATCCTGCCGCGGCGAGTATCCTGCCCCAGTTCGGATCTCCCCCGAACCAGGCGGTCTTGCAGAGCATGGAGTTGCAGATCGCCCTTGCGCAGAGTTCGGCATCGGAGTCGCTGCGTGCCTTCTCGACGAGGACGGTCACGAACTTGGTCGCGCCCTCTCCGTCGAGGACAATGCTTCTGGCCATTTTCTCCATGACGGCGAGCAGGGCGTCCGCGAATTTCGCGGCATCGGGGGATTTTGCTGTTATCCTTCTGTTCCCTGCGGCGCCATTGGCGAGCATGATCACGCTGTCGTTTGTGCTCATGTCGTTGTCCACTGTGATCATGTTGAAGCTGCGTCTCACGCATGAATCGAAGGTCTTCCGGAGGAATTGTTCCTCCACGTCGGCATCGCACGTGATGAACGAGAGCATCGTCGCGTGTGGATGCGCGGTCCTCATTTTTGGCGAGATCATGCCGGAGCCTTTCGTCATTGCGCCGATGGAGACCGTGGGACCGCCGGAAGTTCTGAAGGATACGGCGCATTCCTTCTTTGCCAGGTCCGTGGTCATGATGGCGCCTGCGGCATCCGAGCCCTTGTCCGCGCCCAGCGATGTGGCGGCGGCGGTGATTCCCTTTTCAAGTTTGTCCATGGGAAGCTGGACACCGATCCTTCCTGTGGAGCAGACGAGGACCTCTCCGGGCTTGATTCCGAGGGCCTTGGCGGTGACGGCCGCCATGGCGCGGGCGTTTTCCATGCCTTTTTTCCCGGTGCAGGCGTTTGCGTTGCCGCTGTTGACCACTATTGCGCGCATTGGCAGCGATTTCGCGAGGGTCCTTTCGGAGAGCTCGACTGGCGCGGCGCGGAATTTGTTGGTGGTGAATGCCGCCGCCGCGGTCGCGGGTCGTTCCGAGACGAGGAGGCAGATGTCCGGTTTTCCGCTTTTCTTCAGTCCGCAGTGGAGAGCTGAAGCGAGGAAGCCTTTCGGGGTGCATATGTTTCCGCCGGGGATGGGTTTCATCTATGTTCTCCCTTTTTGACGTATGAGGCTTTGACTTTTATTGAGATTCCGCCGCGTGGTCTGAACGATCCCTCGACCTCGAGGCTGCGCGGGGCCGCCGCCGCAACGATGGCGTCGCGTATCATGTTGACGACCTCCTCGTGGAAGCTGTTGTGGTTCCTGAACGAGTGCAGGTGGAGTTTGAGCGACTTGCTCTCGATGCATCTGCGGTCCGGGACGTATGTGATTCTGATGGAGCCGAAGTCCGGCTGGCCGGTGACGGGGCATAGGGAGGTGAACTCCGGGCAGTCGAAAGTGATTTCGTAGTCCCTGTCGGGATGGCTGTTGTCGAAGCATTCGAGGGGGGCGTCCGCAGGAGAGCCTGGGACCGGGATGCCTCTGCCGCCGAGAATGGTGAGACCTTCGATCTTCTTTTTCTTCATATAGCCTCTACGATTTGGAATAAATCCTAAAAAAAATGAATTTTATCCTTGAACTGTTATTTTCAAGTGGTAGATTCATTTCCCGAGATAATTTCAACGTCTACAAAAACCAAGAGGTTGATTTATGAGAAGGAGCGAGAAACTGGTTTGTGCGGCGGTGGTCTGTATGCTGATCTCAACTCTGGGCGTCCAGGCTGGCGATCCCTTCCGCAAGCTCGGAAGAGGCATTGTCAACGCAGGTTTCGGAGTTCTTGAGATTCCCATCAAGGTCTACGACGTGAACAAGGAGGAGGGTGGCCTTGCCGCTGTATCGTATGGGACTCTGAAGGGCATTGGCTATTTTATCGCGAGGGAAGTGGTGGGGGTTGTCGAGATAGCCACGTTTCCGATTCCTCTTCCTGGTGCGACGGACAGCCCGAACGACTCCGGCTGGGGATATGGTCCGTGGATGCATCCTGAATTCGTGGTTGGTCCCGACCATGACATCTACAACATAGTCTACCAGGATCTGCCGGTGGACTGATTCGACACGGAATACGCAATATCAGCCCCGCTCCGGCGGGGTTTTTTTTCGTAATCGCGCATTTATTCTGGGACGCCCAATAACGGGAGGAGCATTAGATGAGCATGATTGTCAACGAGGATATCAAGGTAGTGGACTGTACCGTCCGCGACGGCGGGCTGATCAACAAATGGAAATTCTCCGACGGAATGGTTGAGGCGGTCTATTCCTCGCTGCTCAAGTCCGGCGTGGACTATATGGAGATCGGATACAGGGCGTCGGAGAAGCTCTTCGACCCGAAGGAATACGGGGTCTGGCGCTTCAGCAAGGAGGAGAAGATCAGGAATGTGGCCGGGCGGAAGCCCGACTCGATGAAGCTTGGCGTGATGGTTGACATTGGCCGGGTGGAGACGGAGGACTTTTTGCCGAAGGAGGAGTCGTTCGTGGACTTTGTCCGCGTCGCCACGTATCTGAAGGACATTGCCAAGGCGGTGGAGATTGCGAACATCGTCGGGGAGCTCGGCTACGAGCCGTTCATAAACATCATGGCCATATCAACCGTAAACGAGCATGATCTGGCCAAGGGGCTCGAGCAGATCGAGAGGGATACGAACGTCACTGCGGTGACGGTTGTTGACAGCTACGGGGCGCTGTATCCGGACGATGTGAAGTATCTTGTCGAACTCTTCCGAAGGGTTCTGAAGAAGAAGAGGACCGGTTTCCACGGGCACAACAACCAGCAGCTTGGCTTTGCCAACACTATACAGGCGCTGCAGAGCGGGGCGACATTCTGCGACGCAACGGTCAACGGGATAGGCCGCGGGGCGGGGAATTGTCCGATGGAGCTTCTCCTTGCCTGGCTGAAGAATCCGAAATACAACATGGAGCCGATTCTCCAGGTGATACAGGATCATTTCGTGCGGCTCGGCAAGGAGGAGATAGAATGGGGCTACATAATCCCCTACATGATAACGGGGATACTCAACGAGCATCCGAGGACGGCGATTGCGCTGCGGGACTCCGAGAGGAAGGATCACTACGCGGACTTCTACCGGCAGCTGACCACCCCTGAATGCTTTAAGTAGTATTGTAAATATTCACTGAACTCGGACGTAGGCTTGAAATCATTCCTGTCCGGTGTAGAATAGGGGGATTATGCTTTCAATCCCGGAAAAAACAGCGATGGCGGCAATCGCCTCTTCAATGCTCCTTCTCTGTTTCGTCTCCGCTTCTGCCGCGGATTCATTTGAGGATATGGCGGCCAGGGCCTGGAGTGAATACAGCTTCAAGGAGATAGACAAGGCGCAGAGGCTTTTCTCCGAGGCGGGAAAGATGGCCAGGACCAAGAGGGAGAAATGCGAGTCTCTCGCAGGACTGGCCTTCTGTCTACAGTTCGGGAAGAGGAACAATGTGTCCCGCGACGACTACCGGCGGGCGGTGTCAATCTACGACGAGGCGCTTTCTCTGCTCGACAAGACCGATGATCTGCGCCCTTTTTTCCTCTCGATGAAAGCGGAGGCATTGATGCATCTCTCCAAGCTTTCCCCGCAGGAGTCGGAGTCGCAGGAGCTTCTCGGGAAGGCCGCTGGCCTGTGGAGGATCCTTGACGACGAATACGGCGCGGATGTCTTCAGGCAGGATTCCCTTCTGACCCGGGCAGCCCACGCCTCAGACGATTTCAAGGACGAAAATTCGCTGAAGGCCCATGCGGCCTTGAAGGACTACGTGGCCGGGCTGGACAAGAAGGATGGCGCGAAGAACGACAGGCTTCTCGCGTCCGTCATGTGCTCGCAGGTCGCGGAGCACAGCTTCCTCAACGGCGACTTCGATGCGACCGTCGAGTATCTCAAGGCCTACTGCGAATTCGGTCCTACCAGCTTCCCGATGAAGGCCGACGCATATTTCAGGATAGCCCGGATCGCCGAGCTGAAGACCAATGATCGGAAGACCGCGGTGGAGTTCTACCGGCGATTCTACAGCGAATGCAATGCGAACGAGAAGTCGTTCTTCGCGAAGACGAGGGCGGAGGAGCTCTCCGGCGAGAAGATCGGTTCCGGGGGTGGACGGTGAAGAGGAAGCAGAACATCGAATCTAGAATTTCCGTCTTCAACCTCGTCGGCCTGGCGATACTGGCCTTCTGCTATATCGGTGCGCTCTACAACGTCTACAGGATAAAGGGCTCGGGCGTGGTTGGCGGGAAAAAAATCATCAGGCTGGCGCATTGGCAGCTCGAGCTCGGAATACGCGACGCGATATCCGAACTGGCCAGGGATTTCGAAGCGCAGAATCCGGGTGTCGAGATCGTGCAGATCCCGATCACCGAACGGGCCTATGCCCAGTGGGTGACCACCCAGCTCATCGGAAGGACAGCCCCAGACCTCATCGAGCTGGGGATGTTCAATATAGTGGACTACTGCGGGAGATACTTCATGCCGCTGGGGGAAGTCCTGCGCAAGCCCAATCCCTACAACGCCGACAATCCGGAGCTGAAGAACGTCCCGTGGATGGACACTTTCAGCGACGGGCTCTCCGGCACATACATCCCGGAGCTGCTCGACTACTACGGGGTTGGATTCAGCAGGTTCACCATAAGGCTGTTCTACAACAAGGATCTGGTCGCGAAGGCGGCCGGAAGCGACAGGCCGCCACGGACCCTCGACGAACTTTTCGCAGTCTGCCAGAAAGTCAGGGAATATTCCGACGCTAGAAATGCCGAAATCAGGAAGTTCAACGAGGAGCAGGCCGGAAAGGACGGTGCCATGTCGAAGTATCTGCCGTTCCTGAGATCGCCGCGCAAGTCGCCATTCGTCCTCGACCCCATCGCGTCGTCGCGCTACCAGGTGAGTCTATTCCGCCCGAGATACTCTTCCATGCTCACCGCCGGAAGGGTTCTCGAACTGGACAGGAACTTCGATGGCATAACCAGCTTCGACGAGCTAGTTCTCGCCCTCCTGGAGGGGGACGTGAAATACCAGGACGAGCACAACGTGGCGTCCCTCGAGCTGATGAAGGAGTTTTCAAAGTATTTCAACCCGGGTTTCATGTCCATAGACAGGATGGACGCGGGCTTCGCCTTTGTGCAGGGCAAGGCGGCGATGATCACGTCGGGAAGCTGGGACGCCTCGTCGTTCATCAAGAAGATAAACGACCAGCCGGCGGGCGATGCTGTCCTCGAAGTGGACGGGGCTGCGGCATCAACATCCAGGGACGTGGCCGAGGCTTTCGCCAAGGCGGCGGAGGGTGGAAGGAAAGTCGAACTCCTGATTGAGAGGGACGGTGCCAGGCATCGTGTGAAGATATCCCCTAGGAAGGCCGCCACCCTGTGGGAATCGGCCGGTATTGAGCTTGCGGACATTTCCGACGGCGGCGGAGCGGCCAGGCCTGTGGTGGTGGATGTTGACGAGCTTTCCCCTGCCCACGCGGCCGGGGTCAGAAAGCGCATGCGCTTCGATGTCGGCATATTCGACTTCCCATTGCCGAAGGGACATCCGGTCTTCGGCAAATACTTCGTCGGGAACGTGAAGGAAATGAGCGGGACAGGATTCAGCTTCGGGGTTGTGAAGTTCAGCGACAATCCCGGCCTTGCATTGAAGTTCCTGCAGTTTGCCACGACTGTCAGGAACAACGAGCGGCTCAACGAAAGGGCGCAGTGGATACCTTCCGTCAAGGGGGCTAAGCCGATAAAGATGCTCGAACCGTTCGAGCCGAACGAGGAGGGCTGCTGGGGATGGCTCAACTTCGTGCAGAGCGGAGGCCGCACGGCGATGGTCGAGGGACAGCTCTACTGGCCCTTCATATCGGGGGAGACCAGCACCGAAGAGTATCTGCGGAAACTGGACGAGCAGCTCCCCGAGGCCACAGCCACCGACTACGACAACTATGTGACTAACTACATAGAGAAGACCCCTGACAAGAACTATCTCAGGAGCATATGGCTTGCGAAATTCGCATTTGCCCGCGACGATGCCGCCCGCAGGGAGGCGAGCCTCAAGCTGCCGGCCGCGTGGGAGAACTATCTTCTCTTCAAGAACGCCTATCCGAAACATCTGGTGAACATGGGTCCGTTGATCGAGGCCAGGCCGGACACAGCCTTCAGCAGGGACTTCTTCAAGACTTACGACGCTTTCGCGACTAAAAGGAAGGAATGACGATCATGCCCAAGACTATTGAAAGCAGGAAGATCAAATACTACTGGCCGCTCTATCTCTTTGTGCTGCCCAGCGTATTCCTGGTCGCCCTGCTGTCCTACTATCCGGCTATAAACGCGATGTATCACTCGTTCTACAGGTGGAACGGGGAGGACATAAGCTACTTCATCGGCGCGGTGAACTTCAACAGGCTGCTGGGCAGGCCGCTGCTCTGGATGGCCGTCTTTGCGATTTTCGCAGGCCTCATAGGCACGGCCAGGAAGGAGAACTCCGCGGCGGGCAGATTCTTCCAGATAATCTCCAGCATCATTCTCCCGGGCCTCTCCCTGGTGGTTCTTCTCTTCAACGGCGCTGGAATCGCGGCCGGAAAGGTGAACATGGGGGCGGAACTCGGCCTGGGCCTGCTCATCTTCCTGATCATGTTCAGTGTATTCAACTTCATTGTTGACAGCGAGAACGAGAGAAAGTGGATATATCTCTCCATTCCAGTATTCTTTCTCGTGGTATCGGTCTTCAAGGCGCTGGGGCTGGACTCCCTGGGCGCATGGCTCCTGGCATGCACGCTTTCCGGTGCGGCGCTCTGGTCGCTGCCATCGCTCGACGGGCGCGAGAGCGCCAGGTCCGCCAGAGTCCTCCATGCATTCCTCGGCACAGGGCTTGTCCTCTGGGCGCTTGGTGCGCACGCCGGCGGCGACAGGGTGCTCTGGGGCGGGTTCTACGTGACAGCAGTCCTCGTTGCGTTCAACGTCGTGAAGATGGTTCCCTCGATTGTTACGGCGGTGGTCATACACAGGCTGAAGAGCGAGAGGTGGAACTACATATACAAGGTGATGTTCGTCGTGCCCATGATAATCCCGGGCATGGTCTATCTCCTGATCTGGAAGTTCTTCTTCAACCCCAACGAGGGTATATTCAACAGGATACTGGTGCGGACCGGATGCATGGACCTCCTGGTTCTGCTCGACAGGGCGCTTGGCTGGGGCGGACTTTTCAAGGAGGGCGTGATGCCGGTCTGGCTCGGGCACGAGGGGCTCGTGCTTCCGGCGCTGATACTCTGGGGCTTCCCCTGGGTCGGCGTGGTCGGCGTGCTGATATATCTGGCCGGGCTCCAGAACATAGACCAGAGCGCCTACGAGGCGGCGGATCTGGACGGGGCGAATCCTCTCCAGAAATTCCTCTACATAGAGCTGCCTCTCATCATGAACCAGGTGAAGATAAACATGGTCCTGATGATAATCGGGACGATGCAGGCCTACGCGCACATCATGATCCTGTTCGGGATAGACGGAGGGCCGAACGGCAAGCTGATGGTACCGGGGCTTCTCATGTTCCGCTCCGCCTTCCAGGAGGGCAGGGCGGGCTACGCCTGCGCCGTGGGGCTCATAATGTTCTTCTTCATCCTCGCCCTCACCGAGATCAACAACAAATACCTAAAGGTCGAAAAATAGCATGATTTTCAGAAGCCACAAGACGAATTCGCTTGCCTGGGAGATGGCGAAGCACCTCTTCATCCTGCTGATACTCTCGATGGCGCTGTTCCCCCTCTACGTGACGGTCACGATAAGCTTCAAGACCAACGCCCAGTTTGTCGGCAGCCCATGGTCATTCACGTATCCCCTCCACTTCGAGAACTACGCGATAGCCTGGTCCAGCGTCTCGAAATACATCTTCAACACCATATTCGTCGGTATCACCTCGATAGTCTTCACCTTCTTCCTGACGATCAACGCGGCATATTTCTTCGCGAGATTCAAGATGCCGGGATCCAGATTCCTCTGGTATTTCTTCCTGATACTCATGCTCATGCCTGCCGTCGCGAGCCTGATACCGCTCTTCATGCTGCTCAAGGACATGAGCCTGCTGAACACCTTCTGGGCTCTGATAATCGTCTACGTTGCGGGAGGGCAGGTCGTCCAGATATACATCCTCAGGAACTTCATCGAGGATATCCCGGGAGACCTCTTCGACGCCGCCGAAGTGGACGGCGCATCCCACTTCCAGCAGGTCTACAACATCGTCCTGCCAATGTCCGGAAGCATACTCTCGACCCTCGGGATACTCCAGTTCATCGGGCTCTGGAACGACTACATACTGCCGCTGGTGGTAATCCGCGACGACGACATGCTCACTCTCGCTGTCGGCCTCGTGCGCATGGATTCGGAATACATCAAGGAATGGGGACATCTCATGGCCGGATACACCATCGCCAGCGTCCCCATGATACTGATTTTCATATTCACCATGAGAATGTTCGTAAAGGGGCTCTCCTCGGGCGCCGTGAAGGGGTAGATATTCGCTGAAGACGTGAGCCCGCCATTTGGGCGGACAAGCCCGCCGGCTCTCCTGCGGAGAGTGGCGGACAAGCTTCGCAACGTCTCAAGAATGGCGGGGTTTAGTGAACTCTTACAGCAGGATACCGTGGAAAAAACAATGGAGTGATCGCAATGAAGGTGTTGTTAAAGCTATCGGTTCTGGTTGCCCTGACCGTGTCCTTCTCCGGCTGCATGTCGGTTGACTGGACGCACAAGGCCGTCCAGAAGGCCCGCGCGAAGGCAGTCGAGGAACTCAACCTCCTGAGCGATGCCGACAGGTTCGAGATAAAGTTCGGACAGCCGGAGATATACCGGCAGAAGCTGTTGAACAGGAGCGACAGGGCGGATATATCCAAGAACGATGTCTGCCACACGTGGATAGTCTGGAGGCTGCCGGACAGCGCAGGAAAATGCGTTGTCGTCTCGGGTGTCTCGGAGGGCCGCATGGACGACTGGCGTCCCGAAAGGGTGCTGATCAGGGAGCTTGCCGACCTTGAATTCCCCCAGGACAAGTCTGAGGAGGAAGAGGGGGAGGAAGAATGAAGAGCATGACCGGCTACGGGCGTGCGGAGGGCGTATGCGGTCTTCTCTCGTGTTCCGCCGAGATATCATCGGTCAACCGCAAGAACCTCGACATCAAGATAAGTCTTCCCGAAAACCTGATGCGCCTCGAAATCCCCTTGCGCAGGCTCGTCGCCTCGAAACTCTCAAGGGGGATGATATCGGTGCGCATCTCGCTGAAGGATTCCGGCCCCCGGGGTGCCTCGTCGGGCCCCAATCTGGCCGAGCTCGAGAACTGCCACGCAAGGCTCGAGGCTTTGAGGCTGAAGCTCGGGATAAAATCCGAAATCAGCATCTCCGATCTGCTGCTCTCGCCAGCGGCGTTCGAGGATATCTCCGCGCCCGACTCTGAGGACTTCGACAGATGCGTCGTCTCGACGGCATCGGCCGCTCTCGACAATCTCGACCAGATGCGCAGGACCGAGGGTGAGGCGCTCAGAAAGGATATTCTGGACAGGCTCGCGAAGCTACCGCCTTTGATTTCGGATATCCAGAGGCGCTGCGCCGATTCGGTGTCCAAGAGAAGGGACACTCTTCTATCCAGGCTCAGTTCCTTGGGCCTTCAAATGGATTTCAATGATGAAAGACTTGCCAAGGAGCTTGCGATTTTCGCGGAGAAGTGCGATGTGTCCGAGGAAATCACCCGGCTCGGAAGCCACTTCGCCCAGTTCGCGGAGGTCTCCATGTCGGACGAGGCCAACGGCAAGAATCTCGACTTCATCGCACAGGAGATGCAGCGCGAGATAGGAACCCTCTCCGCGAAGACATCCTCCGCGGAGATATCCCCGCTGACGATCTCGTTCAAGTCCGAGCTGGAGAAGATCCGCGAGCAGGTGCAGAACGTAGAGTGACCACCCCGACGATGCGGAATCCAATTGGCTCGCTTGCTTTTTTCCCGGACAGAGCATAGATCATCCTCCTTAAACCCTCTAAACACAAACTAAGGAGAGGCGAAATGAAAAAGATGCTCCTGCTCGTCGCGATCGCGGTCGTCGCGGTCGGCTCAATCTGCGGATGCTCTGTCATCGAGGACATGGGCAAGTCACACCACGAAAGCCATGCAACGATAGCCGACCTGAAGGCTCCGATAGACAAGGTATCCGAAGCCGTCGTGGCCGCCCTGCCGAAGGTCGGTATGACAGCGAACAAGGTGATGGACACGGTCCTGGAGAAGGAATTCAAGGGCGACGACATCAACATAACGATGAAGAAGGTCGAGGACAAGCTGACGAAGATATACATCAGGCACGGATTGAACGGGGACACCGTGAAGGAAGCGGCTCTCCTGGCCGAGATCAAAAAGCAGCTCTGATCTCTCAGGTAGGAGTTCAATAAACCTAGAAAAAGCAGTTGAAAATAGCGTTTTTACTTAAGTTTATGATAATTAAG
>DYMC01000280.1 GCA_020721745.1 Lentisphaera sp.
CGATGATAGTTTCCGGCTTGTCAGGAATGTTCGTCCAATATGTCTCAACCTCGATCCTGTTTCCGTGACGGCTTTTTGAGCCGCTGTCCTCTTTAAAAAATCTACGATATATAGCCCCCAAGATGGCATTTTCAAGCATCTCGGGCGAAAAAAATCATTTTCCGGGGTCGTTTCCACATCCTTTCCAGCAAAGCGGGTGAAAAATCCGCTGTTTCCCCCGAAACATGGCCACCCTCCGGACGGCTTTTTCACCGGCCTCAGGACGAGGATGTTCGTGGTGGCGGCCGGGAACGACCGCCCTACTTGGCGGCCAGGAATGGCCGCCCTACTTTTTGTGCACGCGTGCGAAGTATGTTGGGCGCTTGTCCTCCTCCGGAGGATTCCTGCCCGACATCCTGGCCAGTTTTTCGTGCGAAAAACGGGCTGGGCCGTCGTGGATTGTGTGTTCCATGCCTGTGTTTTTCTTGCAAGGGCTATTTCATGGTATATGGTAGTTGCAGTTGAGTAATTCGAAGGGAGGTTTGTCTTCTGTCAACAATGATATCCAAAATAACAGTCAGAAAAGTCTCGCGGGTGAAGGTTGCCGACTTCAGGGCGCTATATATGGATGCCGGATGGTGGCGTGACGAATACGATTCTGAAACCGCATTCATAAACAAGGCGGTGAAGGGCTCGTTCTGCTTTGTCGGCGCGTTCGACAGGGGCCGTATGATAGGGATGGGAAGAGCTCTCTCCGACGGATGCAGCGATGCCTACATCCAGGATGTCACAGTCCTCAAAAAATATCGCGGGCTTGGGGTCGGAAGGAGAATCATCGAGGAGATGATCCGGATTCTGCGGAATAGCGGTGTGGACTGGATAGCCCTCGTCTCCGAGCCGGACAGCATCGGCTTCCACCGCAGGAACGGCTTCAGGAAGATGCCCGGCCATCAGCCGATGAAATTCGAGGGGGTTGACCCGAATGGTGCTAAGTTAAGGGGCGCAAACAGCCCACGCTGAAGCTGTGAACTCCAACAAAAGCGCCTCAACTTGGCCCGTTTTTCGCAGGAAAAACGGGCTGATTTGCGTAAGTTGTTGATAGTCAACAATCTTATTTTTTAGGGCGCGAAATTTGGGCTAGGATTGGTTCGAAGAGTGGAATGCCCTGGCGAGGCGGACGCGGCGGATCATGCCGCCGCCCGCCCCTGTCCGTGGTTTTATCGGAGACCGAAGATGAATAGGAAAAAATCTGCAATCATCTGCTTGCTGTTGGCTCCATTTGTCGCAGTGGCTAATCCCAGTCCGAATACTGGTCCATACGGCGCAATCCTTGGCCTGCTGGCGGAAGTCCTGGTTGTGACAATAGTTCTGGGAACGATGGGATATGACCCGTTTCGATTTATGTACGGGTGGGCTGGAGTGACGATTGTAACTTTCCTGATGCTTTTCGGAGGCTTCTACGCCGTTGGTAGCCCGGGCAAGTTCACTTCACACGGCTGGGGACTTGCGTTCTTTCTATTTGCCGAGTTGCTTATTGTCGTCGTCGAAGCGATTGTGATGTCGTGGATGACACGCCTTCGGTTCTTCCGCGGGAGACGTGAATCTCCTCTGTCTTTTGGCGAGTCACTACGGCTGTCCCTGCTTGTGAATGTCGTCTCATTCCTCTCTGTCGTCCTATGAACCTAGAAAAAGCAGTTGAAAATAGCGTTTTTACTTAAGTTTATGATAATTAAGTTGTTATATTTTTTGATCCGTCAAC
>DYMC01000281.1 GCA_020721745.1 Lentisphaera sp.
GGGATGACGCGTCCCACGCTTCGGCGTTGGATGCACTATTTTCGAGAGATATTTCCGGAGACTCCGACATGGAAGCTCTTGTCGGGCAGATTGCTGCCGCCGGTTTCCCAAGGAGGAACTTCCCGGCAGTTTGCTCATGCGTTTTCTTCGACCGAAAGCAGATGTCAGCCTTGGGTTGGCGTCATGCCTGCAGGCTCTTGCCTGCGGCGTTTAGCGCCTCGATAATCGAGGGAGCGGCTTCAGGGGATGATTTCGCGCAAAAGATGTGCGGCTGTATAACGGAACAAGATGCGCTAAGGGGTTTTTCAAAGCAGATTCGACAGCGAGTTTCCATGGTGGAGGACGAAGAAGCGAAAGCGCAGCTTCATGTTCACAATCTGGAGGAGAAAAGATCCATGAGCGAGTCAAACAAGCCCCGTTGGCAGGATTGGGCGCGGTTTTTGTTTTTCCGTAATAGGCGCCCTTTTGTCCAGTCCGCCGGGAAGTGGCGAGCTGCGGCATGAACTCGAGGTTTTGTCGTCGAAAAGCTACCAGCATCCCTTTATCCCGAATAAACAGATAAAGCCGAGCTTTTCGACGATAGAGCGCTGGTATTATCAGGCGAAGGAGGCTGCTGATCCGATAGCGGCGCTGGGGCGGAAAATTCGAGTCGATGCCGGTGTACACAAGGTTGTAAGCGAAGAACTGAAGGCAGCCATCAAGTCGCAGTACGATGCAGGGAAGCACTGGAGCGTTCAGTTGCACTACGACAATCTGCTTGCACAGGCGCTGGATGATCCGACGTTTCCGTTTGTTCCCAGCTACAAAAGCGTCTTGCGCTGTATGCGGGAAAACGGCTGGGAGAAAAAGAACGGTTCGTCCCATCCGACCGAAGGACAAATCCAGGCGGAGCAGCGAAAAGAACGGCGAGAGATCAGAGGCTACGAGGCTTCCCATGTCCACGCGCTGTGGCATCTCGATTTTCACCAGGCAAAAATCAGATTGCTCGACGCATCAGGCGCCTGGCAGCAGCCGATAGCCCTTGCGATCCTCGACGATCGTTCAAGGCTTTGCTGTCACCTGCAGTTTTATCTGGAGGAGACCGCCGAATGCCTTATTCACGGACTTACCCAGGCATTTATGAAACGCGGGCTTCCCCGCGCCCTGATGACAGACAACGGCCCGGCGATGGTTGCCGAAGAGACACGGGAGGGATTGGCGCGCCTTGGCATTGTCCATGAGACCACACTCCCCTATTCTCCCTATCAGAACGGGAAGCAGGAGGTTTTCTGGGGACAGCTGGAAGGCCGCCTGATCGCGATGCTGAAGGGACTGGATGACCTCGATCTGAATGTCATCAACCACGCCGCACAGGCCTGGGTCGAACAGGATTACCACCGATCCCGGCATAGCGAAATAAAAACGACCCCCTTGCAGCGCATGCTTGATGGTCCGGATGTGAGGCGTCCAGCGCCCAGCGCCGAATCCATGCGCATGGCTTTTACCCGTCAGATTGTCCGCACTCCCCGCCGCAGCGACTCTACCGTCGTAGTCGAAGGAGTGCGCTTTGAGCTTCCCCAACGCTTTTCGCATATGAAAACGATCACGTTGCGCTTTCCCGGATGGAACAAAGGTCGGATGATGGTTGTTGATCCCAAAACCGGCGGCCCGTTGGCGCAGCTTTTTCCCCAGGACAAAGCCAAAAACGCCGCCGGGATAAGAAAAACCATTGAAAATCCGGAGAGCGAAGAAA
>DYMC01000282.1 GCA_020721745.1 Lentisphaera sp.
GAGGTTAATTTGCGGCACTGTGTCCGGATTTCGGGTTTCCCGGAGACCTTCGGGCTTTTACCGAAAACATGATGAACGAAGGACGAAGGCTATGGATGAGAGATGGCTGACGGTCGATGACATTTGCAAATACCTGAATGTAAGCAACGAGACGGTCTACAAGTGGATTGAACAACGGGCTATGCCCGGTCATCGCGTCGGCCGTCGCTGGACGTTCAAACAAGACGAAGTGGACGAATGGGTCCGCTCCGGCGGTGCGGCTGACAAATCCGATAAGCCAGACACCAAGCAATAAGGAGCGACCATGGCCGAGCCGATTCACGACAAGATAAAACGATCCCTCCAGGCAGCCGAAGGCTTGTATCACCGTCTGGTGTTGCTGGTGGGTGAGACCGGTTCCGGCAAGACCGGCGTTCTTCGGGATATTGCCGAGGAATTCGGCTCATCTGTCGTCAACGTCAATCTGGCGCTTTCAGGCGAACTGCTTGAGCTGACGGCAAAGCAGCGGTCGCTTCGGTTGCCGGGCATCCTCGATCAGATCGCGGACCAGGCTCAAGCACCGGTGGTGCTGGATAATCTCGAGATCCTCTTCGACAAGGATCTCCAGCAGGACCCCTTGCGCCTGCTGCAGTCCATTTCGAGAAACCGGGCCGTGGTGGCTTCGTGGAACGGAATCATGAATTCCGGGAGGCTTTTGTACGCCGAAACCGGCCATCCCGAGTACCGCAGCTATGACTCGGTCGATGCGCTGATTGTGGGCATGGATGGCACGGCCACTGTCGATTCGGCAAAAAACAATAGAGAGGCAGGACAAGCATGAAATACGGAGACCTTATCCAATTCGACCCGATTGAGTCGGTCGTTCAGTTGCGTGACGCGGACAAATCGAGCGCCGCACACACCCTTGTGAACACCTATGTCATTTCCGAGGAAATGGCCGAACGGCTCACGCAGCTTGTCATTCCTCAGATGCAGTTCGACCAGCCGGTCGACAACAAGGGCCTGCTGGTCGTCGGTAACTACGGCACCGGTAAGTCGCACTTAATGTCGGTGGTCTCCAGTCTTGCCGCAGACGCCTCTCTGCTGGAAGGGCTGAAGAGTGAAGCTGTCCGCGACGCAGCCTCTCAGATCGCCGGGCGTTTCAAGGTTATCCGTACCGAGATCGGAGCCACCACCATGTCCCTGCGCGACATCCTGGTGGCCGAACTGGAAGAGCATCTCGAAAAACTCGGCGTGGAATATGTCTTCCCCGAGGCGGGCACCATCTCCAGCCACAAACGGGCCTTCGAAGACATGATGGCCAAGTTCGGCGAGGTCTTCCCCGAGCATGGTCTGCTGCTGGTGGTCGATGAGCTGCTCGACTACCTGCGCACCCGCAAGGACCAGGAACTCATCCTCGATCTCAACTTCCTGCGCGAGATCGGCGAGGTCTGCAAGGATCTGCGCTTCCGCTTCATGGCTGGTGTCCAGGAAGCCATTTTCGACAGCCCGCGCTTCGCCTTTGTCGCCGACAGCATCCGCCGGGTGAAGGACCGCTTCGAGCAGATCCTTATTGCCCGTAGCGATGTGAAATTCGTCGTGGCCGAGCGCCTGCTCAAGAAGACCACCGAGCAACAGGCCAAGATCCGCGACTACCTGATGCCTTTTGCCAAATACTACGGCGGGCTCAATGAGCGCATGGACGAGTTCGTGCGCCTCTTCCCCGTGCATCCGGACTACATCGACA
>DYMC01000283.1 GCA_020721745.1 Lentisphaera sp.
CAGAGAACACAGAGAATGATCAAACCACCCCGTTTTAGGGGACGCTCGTGCAGAATGTGCTTTACTTTTTCCTTTTTGGAGTGACAACGTGATGACCTGCCAAGGTCGGATCGCTTAGACGCCCCCTGGGCCAATCCATGACCGTGTATGCGTGCGCGCTGTTAGGAGACAAGGCACGTTCTGCACGAGCGTCCCCTTACTCGTCGCGCTGATCGAGATATGACCCTAAAGTCTCCCGAGAAGCCTCAAAAGGCCGTCGAGGATCGTGAGGGGATGGGGCGGACACCCGGGTATGTAGAGATCCACAGGGAGCAAGGTATCTGCTCCGTTTGAGACCTCCGTGTGATTTATATACGGCCCGCCGGAGATGGCGCAGGCGCCGACTGCGATCACGATCCGGGGAGGGGGCACGGCATGGTAGGTGTCCATCACTGCAGAGCGCATGTTTGCCGTGACAGGGCCGGTCACGAGGATCCCGTCCGCGTGACGCGGGGAGGCCACGAACTGGATGCCGAAACGACCGAGATCAAAGACCGTGGTCCCGAGGACGTTCACGTCCGCCTCGCAGGCGTTGCAACCACCCGCGCTTATCTCCCGGAGTTTCAGGGACCTGCCGAGGATGCGCCGTGTCCTCTCTTCCAGGGCACAGGCCGGCCCGAACTCCTCCCCGGAAAAGACAAGGGCCTGCCGGCTTCTGGCTGCGAGACGAAAATCCCGGGAAAAACCGATAGCCCCGCTGGGACACGCGGTCACGCAGTCCAGGCAGAAGAGGCACCTTCCCAGATCCACGGAGATCTTTTGACCGACAAGGCCGATGGCCCCGGTAGGACAGACGTCCACGCATCGGGAACATCCAGGCGCGCACCTCGCCTGATCGATCACGGGAAGACCCCTCAGACGGTCGGGGACCACCGGGGTTCCTTGGGGAAAGGAGATGGTCCTCTTCCCCTGCCTCATGCGTTCGACGATGGCCCTGATCATAGGTCGTGCCCGCAATAGGAAAGGTTGAAACTCTTGTTGCAAAGGGGAAAATCGGATATCTGCTGGTCCCGAAGCGCCATCTGAAGCCCCATCCAGTTATGAAAGGATGGGTCCACCACCTTGTAGCGGGCAAAACGCCCGTCCTGGTCAGTGATGGCCACATGGCATATCTCGCCGCGCCACCCTTCGACGAGCGAGACAACCAGTGAATCAGGGGACGGCTCCATCGGGGCATCAGTCATCACAGGGCCTTTTGAAAGGCCCCTTATCCTGTGTCTGAGAAACTCGTACGAGGCCTCTATTTCCATCCATCGCACGCGGGCCCTCGCGTACACGTCGCCCGAATACCATGTCCGGACAGGCGGCCTCGAAACCCTGTAGGCCCCGAAGGGAAATTCGCTTCTCACGTCCATCTCCACCCCGCTTGCCCGTGCCGCCATGCCCACGACACCCAGTTCCTGGCACAACCTTTTGGACAACTTGCCCGTGTCCTCGAACCTGGCCATGATGGAAGAGGTCTCCCACAAGAGTGCCACAGCGCCCTTCACTCCCCTGAAGGTCCTTTCGAGGCGTTCCAGGAGATCATCCACCCGGGACTCGTCCATGTCGAAGGACACACCTCCGGGTCTTGCCATACCCCTGCCGAAACGGCTTCCGCATATGAGGGCCGTCATGTTCAGGAAATCCCCCCTAAGGGCACCGCAGTAAGACGAGGTCGGCAGGAAACCCACATCCGCCGCCA
>DYMC01000070.1:0-8916 GCA_020721745.1 Lentisphaera sp.
GGAATGCTTGTAGAAGAGCTCAAAAGAGTGGAATTCAAATCCTTCGGACTAGCCCGTTTTTCGCGGGAAAAACGGGCTAGGAATTCAGAGAATGTTTCCTACGGAAGTTTTCTGCTGCCGCTGACCGAGACTTTAAAGTCCTTCACCGTCCATTGGTTCTCGCGGAGCTTCTGCCCGGCTGTGAGATCTTTCTTCTTTATCCTCGCGTCGAGGACCACGATGGCGCTGCCGGAGAGGTCTATCAGATCCCGGACCTCCTCGCCAGAGAAGACGAAGACATCTCCGCTGCGTTCCTTGAACGCGATTTTCCCTGGCCGGGATTGGACGGGATTCTTCTTATTGTCCCAATTTTTCTGTTTCGCCGCCGGATCTCCGAGAAGAGAACTCGTCGGCGACAGGAAGGGGGTCACTTCGATGTTGCCGCCTTCGGAGACATAGTCAAGTTTCACGGCTATCCTCTCCGCCTTCGCGAATGCGAATTGCTCCGGCACCCTGAACTTGAACCTGTATTCATTGTCGTCCTGCGACAGCACCGTGAAGTTCCTGCAGTTGCCCACAAACATCCTGCTGCTGTTGTCCGCCGAGATGATGCTGGTGAGCTCGAAGGGGACGAAAATCTTGTCGCTTCCGAAGTCTTCCCTGAGAGGGAATATGAGGGACTTGAGGCAGTTCCCCCTGACATCCTCGATCTTCGGCAGATATTCGCTTTCCTCCCCTCTCCAAACGAGGGCCAGAAGGGGGGCTTGGAGCTGGTTTTCCTTCTTCAAGGCGTTGAATACCGAGTGCGGGGTCTTGTCGAGGGATATCCCGCATTTCGACAATTTCCCATTTTCGAGCCTGAGGCTGGCGACACCTGCGGGCAGGATGATGGCGGCCTGCTCGATCTTTCCCTCCAGTCCGGAGGATTTTCCGGGGGAGAACACGATTCCGGTGTCCGTATAGGAGATGCTCCCCTCGGCGTATGCCGGAGACTTGTGGGAGGAAAGGAGCTGCTGGAACTGCCTCGATGCGTTCGACTTTATCCTCAGGTTACTTATGCTGGCCACGCCGTCTATCTTTTTCGACTCGATCGGCTCGGAGATGCTCTTGAACGCAGGCTGGCTCATATCCTTTGTGTTCTGCCCTGTCCCCATCCTCCCCATGTTTGCCAGGAAGGCTCCTGTCTCAGGAGGTATTCCAGACAGGACGGACCTGTCTCCGAGCGAGGGGATATCGAGGGTCGAGTCTCTCTTCGAGAAAAACGAGTATCTGCTTTTCGTCACAGCTCCTGCGGCGGGAGAGCAGAAGACCATGTCCAGGGAGGCAAGAAGGGTTTGCGAGCCCTGTGCGCTGCGGCTGGATGCGATCCCGAACATGTGCCAGGTCATGGATACCGCGAAAATCGCAAGCGCAGCCCATGCGAGGGCACCCTTGCGGAGAAAGGCACCGACCGCGATGATGAGCGCCATCGGGATGACGACGAGAAGCAGCCGGTTGCGGATTTCCGCCGGGGATGGGATGGAGAAGCCGGTAAGTGCATCCAAGACCTCGATTGTCGCCGATGTGGAATCGTTCTCCAGCTCGTTGATGTAGGCGAGCTTGACGAGGTCGGGCCATATTCCGCTGTCCCTGAACGCGTCCTCAGTGAGCGGGAGGGCGGAGAAGAGCACGGTCCCGGCACCGAAGTTCCTGGAGCAGAACAAGGGCGAGTCGCCATCGCTCATGAGCAAGGTCGCGCCCTCCGCCGGAATGGAGTCCAGGAAGTCCACGTATCTGCCGGCCTCAGACCATTCCCTGAAAGCGGGGAAATAGCTTTTGAGCGCTTTGCATCCGTTGCTGCTCCTTATCGAGAGCGGCTTCACCGGGAGCAATGGCGCGAGGGATGTCGAGGCGGCATCAATAGAACCCTGCGGATCGGCAAAGACCAGTCTGCCGCCGGAAAGCACGTAGTCCGAGATGGCCTTCATCTGCCTCTGCGAATAGAGTTTGAAGTCTGGCCTCAGGATTACCACACAATCGTAGGACGAGAACACAGAATAATGGCTGGGACAGCAACGCGCCGATATCGTGCTCTGGAAGAGATTCCTCTTGTATTCCGGCATCTGGTTGATCGCACCCAGCGAGATGTCGTCCTTGTCGGATATGGCCAACACCATCTTCTTCTGGCGTCCGCCCTGCACACGTTCTATGAGGAAGTTGTCGGAAATCCCGACTCGCTCACCCTTCTCGTAAAGTTCGGCGCGGAAGGATTCGGCGCCCTCCGCGACTGCCTCCGCGGCGTAGTCGAGTTCGCAGGACGGAGGCAGTGAGACCTGATACTCGAATACGGCCTTCTTCGTCGCGAAAAAGCTGTCTTCTGACACGAGCCTTATGGTCACCTGCCGGGAGACGGGGTCTGGATTGACCAGCGTGGCTCTCAGATCGGTCCAGGACTGGTCCTTCACTCTCGTGGAGAAGCCAGTCCTCAGTCTCGCCCTTTGCACTGACGGAGCGGAGAGCAGCGAGGATGCGGCCAGAAGGCAGAGCAGTGCCGGGATGACTTTGTGTAGCTGGTGTCTATGCAAATACATTTACGTTTTCCTGCTCCTCCCGGGGGGGGAAATCGAATTCGTGCGCGAATAGATCGGCTATCCTCTCGCATGCCTTCGCCTCGTCCTCTCCGTCGGCGGCCACTGTCACCTCGTCGCCCTTTTCGAGGCCAAGCGAGATGAGCGAGAGAATGCTGTCGAGCTTCGTATCTCCCTTTGTTGTTCTGACCGAGACGCTGCAGCCTGGATATTCCTGCGCGGCGAGCATGATCATGCTCGATGGGCGGCAGTGTATGCCGGCCTTGTTCTCCACGATTGTCTTCTTCTCGATCATCTCCCCGCCAGAACGGAATGTTTCGCGCGAAAGCAAGTCGGAACTGTAATCTAGAGCCATCCGCACGATATTCAAACTTTTTTCGCGATGTCGGCGGACGGCTCGAAAATTTGCATCGCCGAGCTATTGTAATAAAGGAAGATCCATAGCACGCGATTTCAAACTTGAAAAACGAGAAAGTGGACAGCCAATGAGAATAATTTCAGAGAAATCAGCCCTGGGCGGGGAAATTTGTGTCCCGGGCTCCAAGTCGCACAGCATCAGGGCAGTCGCTGTTGCCACGATGGCTGAAGGAAGTTCAACAATAGTCAATCCGCTCTCCTCGGGCGACACCTTGTCGAGCCTTGCCGCCTCGGAGGCCTTCGGCGCGGAAGTCCGGAAAAAAAACGATTTCTGGCGGATCAAGGGCGTTGGTGGCAAACTCAGGCCATGTGCGAAGACGATAGACCTGGGGAATTCGGGGACGAGCCTCAGAATATTCACCGCTCTTGCGAGTCTCGCGGACACCGCGTATTCATTCGACGGGGATTCGTCGCTGAGAACCCGCGAGATGAAGCCACTTCTGGACTCGCTCCGGGATCTTGGCGTAGAGACGAGCTCCGCGGGTGGCAAATGCCCCTTGTCGGTCCGCGGCCCGCTGAAGGGCGGACAGACGTCCATCGAGGGCAATTCCTCCCAGTTTGTGACTGCTCTCCTCTTCGCGGCCCCTCTCGCGAAGGGGGGCACCGGGATAGAGGTGACGAGACTGAACGAAAAGCCCTATGTGGAGATAACGCTTGACTGGCTGAGGAAGCAGGAGATCGAAATGGAATTCAGCCAGGACCTGTCCAGCTACAGGATAAAGGGCGGGCAGGCATACAAGCCGTTTGAGCTGCCGATCCCTGCGGATTTCTCGACAGCCACTTTCCCGCTGGTCGCCGCGGCAATTGCCGGCGGAGAGCTAAGGATACGCAATCTCGATTTCAACGATCGCCAGGGGGACAAGGAGATATTCGCGACAATCGCGAAAATGGGTGTCGAAGTGGAGAAAGGCCCCGAGTGGACCTTGGCCAGAGGCCCGAAAAGGCTCAAGGCGATTTCCGTGGATTTGAACTCGACCCCCGACGCGCTCCCGGCGCTTGCCGTCGCCATGTGCTTCGCGGAGGGCAGAAGCGAAATCCTCAACGTGCCGCAGGCCAGAATCAAGGAGACCGACCGCATCGCATGCATGGCGCGCGAGCTCCGCAAGATGGGCGCGGACATCGAGGAATTGCCGGATGGAATGATAATCAACGGGGGGAGGGGGCTGAAGGGAGCGCTCCTCGACGGCCACGGCGACCACCGCATCGTGATGGCTCTCGCGATAGCGGGGCTGGCGGCGGAAGGCAGAACCATCGTGGACGGTTCAGAGGCGGCGGCGGTAACATACCCCGGCTTCATCCGGGACTTCGCTAGGCTGGGCGCGAGATTCAAGGAAGAATACCCTCTGTGATTGGCGGATATTTTTTTACCGGCAGCAGTTCCGTTTGATTGGCCGGAGCTTTCCTTGACAAATTTTCAGCAAGAGCTATTGTTCGGGCTCCCCATTTTTTCATTTCAAGCCTCCAACAGCCAGACAACAGAGGAGATGCCCAGATGGCAGAGGAAATACAGAGTCTATTGGACAAAATAGAGAAGGAAGGGCTTGCCAAGATAGAGAAGGAGAGGGAAAAAATCCTCTCCGATGCGAAGGCGAAGGCCTCACAGATCGTGGAGGACGCGCGCAGGCAGGCCGCCGAGATGGAGAAGAAGGCTAAAAACGATGCCGAACTCTCGTCGAAAAGGGCGGTCGAGGCGATCAAGCAGTCCTCCCGCGACATCATCATCTCCCTCAGGAACGAGATGGTCGAAAGGGTCAGGAGGATAGCCCGCCAGAGCGTGGCGGAGGCCATGACCCCCGATTTTATGCGAGGCATCATCCTTGAAATAGCCAGGAGCGGGAAGCATTCCGAAGAAATGAAACTCGTCCTACCGAAAAAACATCTCGATGATCTCGAGGCGAAGCTCAAGGGCTCCCTTGCAAACGACTTGAAAGCATCTCCTGCGATTTTCGCGGACGCCGGAATCAATTCCGGCCTGAAGATCGGCTTCAAAGGCGAAGACATCCTGCTGGACTTCTCCGACGAGGCCCTTGCGGACATGGTCTGCTCATATGCCGGGCCGCGCATCGCCGCGATACTGAAGGACGGGAAGGCCTGAATGAACTGGAGATTTCCGACCTCGTGAAGAACACTTATTATCTCATAGCCTCCCTGCCGGCGCTCAGATGGGGATCGGCGCCGCCGATGACCGTCAAAGCCTTCATCGGGTTGTGCGCGGAGAATCTTTCGGCGGCGGAGCGGCAGATTCTGGAGGGCCTGTCCCTCTGTCCGGAGGGTGAGGCGCATGAAACCTCGACAGTCGCAGGCAAATGGAGCGATTGGGAGACTTTTCTCAGGAACCGGCTGGCGGCGGCGAGGGCAAAGGCCAGGGGCGCTGCCGGCGAGAGAAGGCCCAGAGGCGAGAAGGGCTTCTATTCCGATGCCGAGAGGACGGCCCAGGGCGCATTTTCCTCCGCCAATCCTATTGAAAAGGAGAGGATGCTCGACCTCGCCAGATGGAAGGCGCTGGAGGATTTCGCCGCAGCACACCAGTTCGATTTCGACGTGCTCGCAGCCTACAAGCTGAAGCTGGAGCTCCTCTGGAGGCATGCCGCGATGGACAAGACCGCCGGATGGGAAAATTTCAGGAATCTCGGGGAAAAAATACTGAAAAAAGAGGAGCTTATATAATGCTTGACAACAATAGAGGCGTGATCACGGGGGTGAACGGCAACATGCTCACTGTCCGCTTCGAGACACAGGTGACCCAGAACGAGGTCGCGTACGCGGTGCTCGGGGAGAAGCGGCTGAAGTCGGAGGTCATCCGGGTGCGCGGGAATCTCGCGGACCTGCAGGTCTTCGAGGACACACGCGGACTCAAGGTCGGCGGGGAGATAGAGTTCACCGACGAGCTCCTCAGCGTGGAGCTCGGTCCAGGACTGCTCACGAAAGTCTATGACGGGCTTCAGAATCCCCTCAATGTCCTCGCCGAGAAGACGGGATTCTTCCTGCAGAGAGGGGTGTATGCGGATCCTCTGGACGCGGGGAGCAAGTGGCGCTTCACTCCCACGGCGAAGCCGGGAGAAAGGCTGAGGGCCGGCGACAGCATAGGCGAGGTCCCCGAGGGGATATTCAAGCACAGGATAATGCTGCCGTTCTCGTTCCAGGGCTTCTGGGAGCTGACCTACGTCGCGCCGGAAGGCGAATACACGATAAAAGACGTGGTCGCGAAGGCGAAGAACGAGAAGGGCGATGAGCGGGAAATCACCATGACCCAGCGCTGGCCAGTGAAAATCCCCATCACTGCCTACAAGGAGAAGATGCTCCCAAGCGAACCGATGATAACCCAGCAGAGGATAATAGACAGCTTCTTTCCAGTCGCGAAGGGAGGGACCTTCTGCACCCCGGGGCCATTCGGCGCCGGCAAGACCGTGCTGCAGCACGCGCTGAGCAGATATGCGCAGGCCGATGTGGTGATCGTGGCCGCGTGCGGCGAGCGCGCCGGCGAGGTCGTCGAGATTCTCCGCGAGTATCCGCATCTCGAGGACCCCCGCACCGGCAAGACACTCATTGACCGCTCCATAATCATATGCAACACCAGCTCGATGCCGGTCGCTGCGCGCGAAGCGTCAATCTACACCGCTGTCACGCTCGCGGAATACTACCGCCAGATGGGGCTCCACGTCCTGCTCCTCGCCGACTCGACGTCGCGCTGGGCGCAGGCGCTCCGCGAGATGTCGGGCAGGCTCGAGGAGATTCCGGGCGAGGAGGCGTTCCCCGCCTACATCGAGTCGGTGATAGCGTCCTTCTACGAGAGGGCCGGCTATTTCAGGCTCAACGACGGCTCCCTGTCCTCAATCACAATAGGGGGGGCTGTCAGCCCCGCAGGCGGGAATTTCGAGGAGCCGGTGACGCAGTCCACCCTCAAGGTCGTCGGATGCTTCCTCGGGCTCTCCCGCGACAGGGCGAACGCGAGGCGCTTCCCGGCCATACACCCCCTCGACAGCTGGAGCAAGTATCCGGGCATAGTCCCGGACGAGGAGATGCAGTTCGCCAGGTCCATCCTGCGCAGGGGCAACGAGGTGCACCAGATGATGAAGGTCGTCGGGGAGGAGGGCACAAATCTCGACGACTTCCAGATATATCTCAAGAGCGAATTCCTCGACTATGTCTACCTCCAGCAGAACACCTTCGACGATGTTGACGGCGCCAGCGACGAGCCCCGCCAGAAGGAGACGTTCTCCAAGGTCGTCGCCGCGATGAGGACAAGCTTCTCCTTCGGGACCAAGGACGAGGCCAGAAAATTCTTCCAGGAGCTCAGGCAGCTCTTCATAGACTGGAACTACATCGCCACCAAGGATGCGAAATTCGCAGAGATGAAAGCGAAAATAGAGAGGAAGATAAAGGAGAAAGCCCCAAATGCGTAAAGTCTACAACAGAATAATTCAGATAGCCGGAAACGTCATCACCGTCGAGGCGGACGATGTCGCCTACGGGGAGCTCGCGGAGGTGAAATCCCAGCGCGGGATTTCCCTCGCGCAGGTCATAAGGATGCTCGACAAGAAGGTCTATCTGCAGGTCTTCGCGGGAAGCCGCGGAGTATGCACCGGGGACGAGGTCCGCTTTCTCGGCTCGCCGATGATGGTGTCAAGCTCGGCGAACCTCCTCGGGCGCATATTCAACGGCGCGGGACAGCCGCGCGACTCGCGCCCGTCAATCAGGGACGACCTGGTCGAGATAGGAGGCCCGTCGGTGAACCCGGCCAAGAGAATCATCCCGCGGAACATGATAAGAACCGGGATTCCCATGATAGACGTGTTCAACTCGCTCGTCGAATCGCAGAAGCTGCCCATATTCTCCGTCGCCGGGGAGCCCTACAACCCGCTGCTCGCGAGAATCGCAATGCAGGCCGAGGTGGATGTAATCGTCCTCGGCGGAATGGGGCTCAAATACGACGACTATCTCTTCTTCAGGGATGTCCTCGACAAGCACGGCGCTCTCTCCCGCTCGGTCATGTTCATACATACCGCTTCGGATCCTGTCGTCGAATGCCTGCTTGTCCCCGACATGGCGCTGGCGGTGGCCGAGAAATACGCGCTGGAAGGCAAGAGGATACTGGTGCTGCTCTCCGACATGTCGAACTTCAGCAACGCCCTGAAGGAGATAGCCATCACGATGGAGCAGATACCCTCGAACCGGGGCTATCCCGGCGACCTCTACAGCCAGCTAGCGTCCAGATACGAGAAGGCTGTTGACTTCGAAGGGGCAGGCTCGATAACCATCCTGGCCGTCACCACCATGCCGGGCGACGATGTTACGCATCCGATACCGGACAACACCGGCTACATCACCGAGGGGCAGTTCTACCTGAGAAACGGCAGGATAGAGCCGTTCGGCTCGCTCAGCCGCCTGAAACAGCTTGTCAACGACAAGACGCGTGGCGACCACCGGGCCATAATGGACACTATGATCAGGCTCTATGCCGAATACCGCGAGACACTCGAGAAGCAGTCAATGGGCTTCCAGATGAGCAACTGGGACAGGAAGCTGCTGAAATATGGAAAGCTCTTCGAGAAGAGGATGATGGACCTGGCGGTGAACATCCCGCTCGAGGAGGCGCTCGACCTCGGATGGAAGACCCTCGCGGAATGCTTCGACAAGAGCGAAACCGGAGTGAAAAGCTCCCTGCTCGAGCAGTTCTGGCCGAAGGGGTAGTTCGCGGCCTGCGGACGCGAACGGCTTTGCAGAAAGGCAGAGCCGGGGAAGAAGTATAGGGAGAAGCGGAGATGAAAGACAGCTTGCGCCTCGGCGCAGAAAAAAAAACGGAGGGCTGAGATCGGCAACCGGCGGCCGCTAAACGCTGAACATCGCCTTGTCTACTTCAGATACGCAGAGACAAGTCGTAGGGCAGGCGGTCGGATCAATTTCAAATTTCAAATTTCAAATCTCAAATTACTAATTACTAATTTCAAATTTC
>DYMC01000070.1:9016-11495 GCA_020721745.1 Lentisphaera sp.
TCAAATTTCAAATCTCAAATAAAAATGCCCAAGATAAAACTTACAAAAAGCGAGTTGAAGCAGCAGCGCGACGCGCTGAAGCAGTTCCAGCACTTCCTGCCTACCCTGCAGCTGAAAAAGCAGCAGCTCCAGCTCGAGATAAGGAACTGCGAGGCGAAGATGGAGAAGATTGTCAGCCAGGAGAAGGCCTTCGATGACGGATTGGACCGATGGGCCGCATTGTTTTCGTTGTCTGAAATCCATGCGAAGGCAGCGGAGATCCTCTCCATAAAAAAGGTCGTAACATCGCGCCAGAACATCGCCGGGCTCGATGTCCCGGTCCTCGACAGGGTCGAGTTCGACGAGGCCGCATACGATCTCTTCGCCACCCCCCCGTCGCTCGACGATGCGCTCGACGCATTGAAAAACAGCATCAGGATAAGGATCGAGAAGATGATAGTGATGAAGCAGGTGGAGCTCATCGCCCGCGAGCTCAGGATCACATCCCAGCGCGTCAACCTCTTCGAGAAGGTGAAGATCCCGGAGGCAAAGGAAAACATCAGGATGATACAGATTTATCTTGGCGACGAGGACACTGCGTCGGTGGGCCGTTCCAAGATGGCGAAGCGGAAAATGACGGAGGCCGCCTGACAATGATAGTCCCGATGAAGAAAATCTCGGTGCTGTGCCTCTCCGATGAGAAAAGGAGGGCTGTCGCCTCCCTCGCAAAACTCGGGGTGCTGCATGTCGCACAGACCGAACTGAAGGAATCCGAGGACAGGAGCAGGGTCGCAAAAAGCCTCGAGTTCGCGCAGAAGTCCCTCTCGATCATCTCGTCCTCCAAGGGCAGGGACATGTCGCCGCCGGATCTGCAGGTTACGACAATGTCCGCCATCGCCAAGGCCAATATGGCAATCTCTTTTTCCGAGCAGTCCGCGAATCTCGCAAAGGAACTCGCATCCGTCAACTCTAAAATCGAGAAATTGTCCGCATGGGGCGAATTCAACCCCGCCGACGTGGCGAATCTGAAGGACAAGGGCATCTTCGTCTATTTCTGCGAGAAGAACAGCAACGACGACTTCGCCGCTCCGGACGGAGCGGTGATGCATATGGTCTCGGAGGGCGGGGGCAGAACCCTGTTTGTCCTGGTTTCATTCGGCGCCCTCGACGAATCCAAACTGCCCCTCGCCGAGCTCGACCGCTCCAAGTCGCTCTCGGAGCTTATGGCCGAGCGTGAATCGGTCGAGGCGAAAATATCCAGCCTGAATGCGAAAATCGCAGGGATGAGGATTTTCGCGAAGGAGATAAAGGACTCGATGGCGGGCTTGAAGACGCGCCTGGACATAGCCTCGGCGGTGGACTCGATGAAGGGCGGAGGCTCTCTCTCGTGTCTAACCGGATACATCCCCGCCGGCGACGAACCCGCGCTGCGGGAGGCCGCAAAACAAAACGGCTGGGGACTGGTCATCGAGGACGCCGCCCTCGACGACCGCCTTGTGCCGACCAAGATCGAAATTCCGAAGATATTCCGCATCGTGAGACCCGTGTTCGAATTCATCGGCATCGAACCGGGATACGACGAGGTGGATGTCTCCGTCTGCTTCCTCTTCTTCTTCTCGATATTCTTCGCCATGTTGATCGGCGATGCCGGATACGGATGCCTGTTCCTCGCAGCCGCGATTTTCGCAAAATTCAAATTTGGCTGGAAGGAGGAGATGAGGACTCCCCTGAACCTCTTCACGGTGCTTAGCGTCTGCACCATAGTCTGGGGCGCCCTCTGCGGGAGCTGGTTCAGCATTAACTCCTCCATGCTTCCAGCGCCGATGAGGGGGCTCAAGTCGCTGGCAGACCCGGCGGTGAAGGACAAGACGGTCCAGACATTCTGCTTTCTTCTTGCCGCTCTGCATCTTTCGGCGGGCAGGATATGGCGTGCGATTCTGCTCTCGAACCGGAAGTCTCTCGGGCAGATAGGATGGCTGCTCATGATATGGATGAACTTCTTCCTGATAAAAGGGCTGCTGGTGGATGGCGGAATCCTGAAGACGGGGATAATTATCGCCCTCCTCGGCATATCCCTGGTCCTTCTTGTGATTTTCTATGTGGACTGGAAGAATCTGGGAGACATCTTCAACTTCCCATTCGCCATAATCGGCAGTTTCTCGGATGTCCTCTCATACATAAGGCTCTATGCCGTAGGCCTTGCAAGCTACTATCTGGCCGTGAATGTGAACCAGATAGGCGCGATGTTCTTCGACAGCAAGATATTCTTCGTGGTGGGCTTGCTGATAATTCTTTTCGGGCACGCACTTAACATAACACTGTGTCTGCTCGGTGTTCTCGTGCACGGGATCAGGCTCAACGCCCTGGAGTTCTCCAACCACATGGAGCTGCAGTGGAAAGGACTTAAATATCAGCCGTTGAAAATGAATGGATTGCCGGAAATACAACGAGCCAATTGCAAAACTCCGGACGCGCAAGCGCGTCCCTCCATTTTTACGCC
>DYMC01000071.1 GCA_020721745.1 Lentisphaera sp.
AATTATCATAAACTTAAGTAGAAACGCGATTTTCAACTGCTTTTTCTAGGATGATAGCAACGCCCCTCGTTGACCACAATAACGGAGGAGCAGGATATGGAAAAGTGATAGAAAAAAGATAATAAACATTTGGGAAGAGTCCCGGCCGTTGATACGGCAAAAATGATCAAGCGTCCTTCATGAGGCCGCCGTGGCGGCTTCTGATTCTGAACACGGCCACGAGCATCTTCAGGGAGTCGCGGAGCACACTGACCTTCGACCCGGGCTTCTCGCTCCACCGGACCGGGATCTGCGCGATGCGGTATCCGAGGAGTTGCGCGACGTAGAGTATCTCGACGTCGAAGGCCCAGCCGTCCTCGAGCGATCTTGAGAATATCTTTTTTGCCGCCTCCCCGGTGAAGATCTTGAATCCGCACTGGGTGTCGTCAATTCCCGGGACGGCAAGGAGATTCACTATTTTGTAGAAGACTCCTCCGACCGCCTGCCTGAACCCTGTCCGCTCCGCCTTGGCGCTTCTTCTGGAGCCTATGGCTATTTCCGCGCCTGAATTCAGCGCATCCAGCAGGGGCTCCATCTCGGTTATCGGCGTGGCGCCATCGGCATCCGCATAGAGTATGGCATCGGCTTCTGCGGCAAGAACTCCTCTTCTGACGCTGAAGCCCTTTCCGCGATTATTCCCGTTCGATATGAGCCTGACGCATTCATTTTTGGCGGCGAACTCGCCCACAATCCCGGCGGTTCTGTCGCTGGAGCCGTCGTCAACGATCAGGACTTGCGTCAGCAGCCTGTTCGTGTTTGCGTATTCGAGCACGGAATGGAGGAAAGGGCTTATTCTTTTCTCCTCGTTGAAGGCGGGAATGACTATTGCGATTTTCGCAATCTTTGCGCTTGTGCGTCCGACTTCAAGAGACTTTCTCCTGGCGAGCACATCCACAAGTCCGGGATTGGAGAAGTCCGAGATGCTGAACTTGTATCTGCTCAAATAGAGCCAGCCAAGGATGAATGTGGGCAGCGCTCTCATGCAGTGGAAGGCGAAGACCGGCGCGAAAACTTCACCACCGACAAACAGGACGGGAAGTTCCGCGACTCCCAGCGCGAAGGGTGATGGCGAAAGCTCGTAAAGCCCGGTGAAAAGTATGTATAGCGCGACCGCCTTGTCGGTTTCGATGGAGCAGGCCTTTGCCGCCAGGCAGAATAGAAACCCCTCCGCAATCCAGATGAGCGATCCGCCGGCAAGCATCATTGTGAATCTTAAAGGTGTCTCTTTCCAGGATGCACGGCTTATGAGCACGAAGAGCAGCACCGCGGCAAGTGCGGCGGCGAAAAGGAATCCGCCCAGGAATATTTTCATCAGGACGGCAATGGAAAAAATGGCGAGAGAAAGCGATGATACCGCCCTCAGGGAGAGCCAGGAGAGAACTCTTGTCGAGGAGAGATGCCCATCTCCCTCGAGAAATTCCGCTTCGAAGGCGCGCCTCGGGAAAAAGGGGCTTGTCAGCTGGACCGTCTGCACTATCGCCTCGTATGAGAGAGAGCGGTGGAGGGAAATCCCGGGGCCAAAGAAAATTTTCCTGCGGAGAACTCTTAGTGCAAATCCTGCTGCGGCGGAGGCTGCGAGAATCGCAACAGCCCTCAATGGAGGAAGGGAGCTGGCATCCGGAACGGAGTGGAACGCTATGCCGAGCAGGAGAAGAATTCCCGCAGCATGGCAAAGCGCAAGATTGAATTTAAATGTTGATTGTTTATTTGATTTCATTTCGCTATCAGACATTCGAGATCGAGGCCTCTGTCGAGGAAACTGACGGGCAGCGAGATGTCGGACGAACCCGCCGCGGACTTTTTCGCGGACTTGTCGAAAATCTCCTCCTTGCCCCGCTGTATCATGAAGACAATTTTCTTCGCCGCGTTGAAGACCGGCGATGTCAGGCTTATCCTCTCCACCTTCGGCTCGCAGTTGGCGGGAGCGGGAACGGCGGCTGCGAATTTCGCAGATTCGAGCAGCACGGGAGAGCCCGGAAACAGAGATGCGAAATGGCCGTCCGGCCCCATTCCCGCGATCACAAGGTCGAAGGAGGGGCCGCCGGGTCCGAACAGCGTCCTGAGCCTCCTGTCGTAGTCGGTGGCGGCGTCATGCGCGGAGGGGAAACCTGTGGTAATTCTGAATACATTCTCGCAAGGAATGTGAATCTTGCCTATGAAGATATTCTCCGCCGCTGCGTAGTTGCTGCGCGGATCAGAATCGGGCACAAATCGCTCGTCGGTCCAGAATATCCTCATCATTTCCCAGGGAATCCTAGTCTCGGCCGCGAGCATTGAAAACAGCGTCGCGGGAGTTCCGCCGCCCGGGATGACAACGTCGAAGAAGCGCCCGTCCGCGAATTTCGCACGCGAGAGTTTTAGCACGAGGTCGAGGGCTGCCCCCGACATTTCCACCAAATTTTTGAAGTGACGCTTTGTCCACATGTCAGCATTTCACCTTATTTTATGGGAGGCTTTTTAAAGCCGAGGCAATCGCAATACTCCCCGCGGCCACACGGAGTTTTACAATTCTACTGTGTGGGCGCTGCTCTTATCAAGTCGAGACTGTCCTTCTCCCTTTCTTCAAGCAATCAGAGCACCAAATCAACATGAACTTTTAATTCTCTTGCCACAGGATTTCCAAGATGGTCTAGATATATTCGAATACCCTCTTTTCTGGCAAGCTTGAAGGCTGGAATCAGGTCAGCGTCACCTGCAACCACAACTATGATGTCTACCAAATGCTTAAGAGACAACCACGCAATATCAAGACCGATTCGAAGATCGACGCCCTTCTGCGAAATATCGGGCACAAAATCACCCGCGACCGGAACTCTGGGAGAGGACTGAATTGTTTTTGATGCAGCAGAACCAAGTTTCCAGCCTTTAAATTGAAGAGTTCCTCTGCGGACAGCAAAGTTTGGCATGAGCTCAAGTCCTTCCTGGAGGGCTGTTTTTGCAGAAGCCGTTTTTGTCCGGGCCAAGTTCAATTTTTCCCCATCGACAGGGTTTACTATTACTTTTTGCAGAGGGGGAGCATCGTAGAAGAAAATGCGGAGGAGAGAGCAGTCACTTACCTCGGGCAAAGCGCAAATTCTCCTGCATTCTAAATCGACATCATCGACGGTAGGAGAACGCTTGAGTTTTTGGTGGAGCTTTTTTGTAAGGAAGCCGCCGTCAAGTATGACTGCAAAACGTTGCTTCATAAGTAAAAAAAGCGGCCCGTGCCTCTCGCGGCATCTTGCGATGCACTTAAATCATCGGCGAAAGGGCTGGGCCTTTTTTTATCATAATACCTACCGTAATAGACATTGGTTATATTTATTTTCAACCCGCACAATGCAGTTTGACGCGAATAAAGGTTGCAAGTCATTCATAACAATATGGATACAATATAATAGTTTTTCGGCAAATTGCTTGTTGGCCTGGAAATCCTGCTGTGCCTGCGCTTTCAACGCGGCCTGCCCGCCCCATCGCGGGCGCTGGCGGGATCACTCGGAGAGTCTCTGCAATTGGCTCAGGATGAAATTGCCAAGGCCATTCTCGTATTCCGGACTGGAGATGAAATATCCCTCGTTGTGCGAGCCGCGTATCTGAAGGAAGGACCTGGGTTCATTTGCCGCGTCGTAGATGCGTCTGCCCATCGAGAATGGAATCATCTCGTCGTCCGGGCTGTGGACGACGAGCACGGGGCATTTGATCCTGTCCATCTTGGACAAGGTGTCGTATTTGATCCGGCAGAGCAGTCTCACTGGCAGGAAGGGATAGAGTTTCGCGCCCATGTCCGGAATCGAGCTGAATGTTGATTCGAGGATCAGCCCCCCGGGATTGCGCCGCGTTGCGGTCTCCGCGGCGACGGCACCTCCGAGGGAGCGGCCGAAGATGACAATGTCCTTCTCCTGAATTCCTCTCTCCATCAGCCATCCGTATGCGGCCTCCGCGTCCAGATACGTGCCTTTCTCGGACGGGCTGCCATCGCTCTTCCCGTAGCCCCTGTAGTCGAATATCAGGACGTTGCAGCCGAGCCTGTTGAAGACCGATATGGAATAGAGCCTGTGGGATATGTTGCCTGCGTTGCCGTGGCAGAAGAGTATGGTCCTCGACGCATTCCGGGCCGGGATGAACCATGCGTGTATGCGCACGGTGTCGCCTGTCACAAGCCAGACCTCCTCGAATTCCATTCCTGCCGACCTTGGATCCGTCTCGACCGTCTTCGACGGATGGTATATCATGCACCCCTGCAGGAAGAACAGGAGAAAGCATAGGACGCAGAACCCAATTCCAGCATATACCGCGATTTTTAAAAGCATCTTCTTCAAAAACCAGTTTGTTTTCATCTTGGCCCGCGGCCTTCACCTCTTCCAGAATGTCGGAAGGAATATAACCATCATGGTGAATATCTCGAGGCGTCCAAGAAGCATGAGAGCGGCCAGCACCGCCTTCGACAAGTCCGACATCCATGAATAGGTGCATACCGCGCCAACCTTGGCGAGCCCAGGGCCTATGCTGCCGATGCATGAGATGGATGCGGATGTCGAGGAAAGCAAATCATTCCCAGGCTGCGTGCATAGGATCAGGGCTCCTGCGGCCATTATCACAAAGTATATGAAGAAGAATGCCAGAACCTTGTGCAGCGTCTCGCTCTCGACCCTGGCCCCGTTGAGCGTCACGTTGGACAGAGAATGGGGGAAAAGAGTTCTTTTTATCTGCACTACCGAATACTTGACCAGGAGTATCACCCTCGCATGCTTGAGGCCGCCGGTTGTTGATCCGCCACATCCGCCCACAATCATGAGCATGAGCAGTATGAATCTTGCAGTATCGGGCCACATGTCGAAATCGGAAGAGCAGAACCCGGTTGTTGACTTTATCGAAACGGTCTGGAAAAAGGCATGTCTGGCTGCATTGAAGATGTTTGGATCCACGGCGCGGCCAGCCGCATCCACGATGGCGCGGCCATGGATTATGAAGGTCAGGGCGAGACCTCCCAGTATTGTGAAGACAAGATTTGACCTGAACTCCTCGTCCTTGAGATAGACGGAGAGACCTTTTTTCATCATCTGGTGGTGTAGGACGAAGTTGCTGCTCCCGAGGAACATGAAGACGATTATCACCGCCTCGATGTAGAAGCTGTTGAACGCGCTGACGCTTGCCGGGCTCGTGGAGAAGCCGCCGGTGGCGAGAGTCCCGCATGTGTGGCACCAGGCGTCGAAGAGGGACATTCCGCCGGCCATGAGAAGAAGCGTCTGCACTGCGGAAAAAAGTATGTAGACTCCCCATAGCATCTTGGCCGTGTCGGTGATGCGCGGGGCGAGCTGCGAGGAGCTTGCGCCCGAGACCTCCGCCTGGTAGAGTTTCTTCCCGCCGATACCAAGATACGGGATTATCGCGATGTATATGACGACCACGCCCATGCCGCCCAGCCAATGCGTCATGCTGCGCCAGTAGAGAAGACCCTTGGGGAGCGAGCAGAGCCCCTGGGCCAGCCGCGAACCGTCGCAGAGGACCAGCGACTGGTCTATCACGCTTGCCCCGGTAGTGGTGAATCCGGAGGCTGTCTCGAATATCGCGTCTATCCATCTGAAGGACGACAGCCATCGGAATGGGACGGCGCCCAGGAGGATTATCAGGAGCCATCCGAGGACAACTATGAGGAAGCCCTCGCGGGTCCCCAGCTCGTGTTCGCCCCGGCTACGGAGAAACACCAGGATAGAGCCCCCTGCCATGACCAGCGAATAGAGGAGGAAGAAGATGGCGACCGATGGCGGGTCGCCCATTGCCGCGGAGACTCCCGAGGCCGACGCCATTGCAACGCCGCAGATGAGGGACAGGACGGACATGGCATGGATTATTGCTGTGAAATTCATGATCACTCAGCCTTTCGCGTAGAAATAGGGCTCTATCTTCCTTATCGTGTCGAAGTCGGATATCATGGTGACCCTGTCGCCAGCTTCAATCCGCAGATCCCCGGTCGCCGGCAGCATCGTCCCGTTCCTCACGACGAAGGCAAAGACCATCTCCGGAAGGTTTCTGAAGTCCGCGATCCTGGTTCCGCACAGCTCGGCATCCTTCTCGACTTTGAGGTCGAAGACGAAGCTGTTCGCGCTGTTGACCAAGGCCAGCACCCGGGATTTCTCCTCCTCGAGAAATTTTAGCGCTGAATTCACGCCCACCGACGACGGGCTGAAGAAACAGTCAATCATGTCCAGCGACGAGAAGAGGACCCCGTAGTCGGCCTTGTTCACTATGCTGACGGTCTTGATCGCGCCTTTCTTCTTCGCCAGCATGCAGCTCATTATATTGTCCTCGTCGTCCTCCATGACGCTGATAAAGCACGGGGCCCCGGAGACTCCGGCCTCCTCGAGCATGTCCTTGTCGGTAGGGTCGCCGATGATCACCATCAGTCCCTTCCCGAGTTCGTCGAGGAGGGACTCCGCGCTCTCGATATTCTGCTCTATCACCCTCACGTCGTAGCCGAGGCCGAGGAGCTCCTTCGCCAGATGTCTTCCGATCGGGCTGGCGGCGCCTCCAATGATTATCCTGTCGCCCTTCCGGGTTGGCTTCTCGCCGCTGGCCCATTCTATGAGCTCCATGACGCTTTCGCTCAGCCCGGCCACGAAGATGTCATCGTCGGTCGCGAAGACTGTCTCGCCCCTTGGTATGATGAACTTTCCTCCCCTGAGGATTCCGCAGAAGCGTATCTTGCCGATGAGGGACGAGTCGGGGAAGTCGCGCAGGCGAACCCCCAGCAGCGGCGACGTGTTCGGCATCTTGAAGCAGGTTATCTCCGCGCCGACATCCTTGAAGAGTATCTTCTCGATGATGGCCCTGTGCTCTATGCAGCGGACTATCTTGTCCACGCATTCCAGGGAGGGGATGATTATCTGGTTTATCCCTATCAGGGAGGGGAAAAAATCAGGCGTCTGGTTGAAATATTCCTCCGAAGACAACCTGCATATGGTCTGTCTCACTCCCATGTGGGAGGCCAATTGGCATGCGAGTATGTTTGTCGTGTCCTCTCCGGTGGCGGCCACCAGCAGGTCGGCCGGGGCCAGTCTTCTGAGCAGCTCGCTGGACACGCCGTTCCCCTGCACGGTCATCACGTCGAGGCTCTGCGCAACACGCTTGAGCAACTTCGATGAGTTGTCTATCATGATGACCTCGTGGCCCTCCCCGCAGACCACCGATGCGAATCCTCTGCCGACCTCCCCTGCGCCGACTATTATGACCTTCATGCCATCTTCCTTTTTTTAGTTCGAACTAACTGCAAAATTGCCGAAGGTAGGGCGGTTTCGCCGAAACCGCCGCATCAGAACGGACGGCTTCCCGACCCCTTTCAGGATCGGGATAAACTTGAGCCGTCCCCACCTTAAATTCGGCAATTTTGCAGATGCCTCAGTTCTGCTATGAAGCCCCGGAGCGACTCGCGCCAGTCCCGCCGCGGACGGTCGAGAATTTTGTCTATCTTCGAACAGTCGAAGCGGGAGTTCATCGGGCGTCTTGCCGCCGTGTTGAACTCCGAGCTGGGGCATGGGATCAGCTCCGCCCCGATTCCCGCCTGCTCCACTGCGAATTTCGCAAGCTCCCAGCGGCTCGCGTATCCGAGCGAAGCGAAATGGAAGACTCCCCTGGCGCTTTTCCTTATCATGGACATTGCCGCATGCGAGGCGTCGAGAGTCCATGTTGGCGAGCCGACCTGGTCGTCAACGACCTTGATCCTGGCATTCTTTTCCGCCCGTGACAGTATCTTCGACACGAAATTGCGGCCATTGATCCCGTATGTCCACTCGATCCTGATGATCCCGGCCTCCGCCCCGCTCTCCAGGACAAGCCTTTCGCCTTCGAGCTTTGATTCGCCGTAGGCGTTCAGGGGGCAGGTCTCGTCGTCCTCCTTCAGCGGAAGCAGGCTCTTGTCTCCAAAAACAAAGTCGGTGCCCACGTGGAGCAGATATTTCGATGCCCGGGCGCACTCCTCCGCGAGAATTCCGGCACCCTCCGCATTGACCGCGAAGCATAGCTCCTTTTCCTTCTCGGCGCCGTCCACGTCGGTATATGCCGCGAAATTCGCAACCACGTCGGCGGATTCGACAGCGCGCCTCGCGTCGCCCCGGCGCCTGATGTCGAAACCGGGCAGGTCGAATTCGACCACCCCGCACCCGAGGCTCCGGGCAAGCGCGGTGAAATCCGCGCCGAGCATCCCCCCGGCGCCTATTGCCGCTATTCTCAGCATCTGGGCGGGTTTTCCTCCACCAGTCTCTGGACCTTGGACAAGGATTCGAATGTCCCGGCATCGCTCCACCAGCCCGTCATCGGGCTCCAGCGCATCGAGGAATTCGATATGTAATGGTTGTTCACGTCCGTTATCTCCAGTTCGTTCCGCGCCGATGGTCTGAGCTTCCTTATTACAGAATACACCTCCGCATCGTAGAAGTAGATGCCAGTCACCGCATAGTCGCTTTTCGGGTTCGCCGGCTTCTCCTCGATGGACACTATCCTGTCCCCGGACATCTCCGCCACGCCGAAGCGCCCGGGATCCTCGACCTTCTTCACCAATATATGCGCCCCGCGCCCGCCATCCCGCATGAACTTGTCGAGATAGGGCCCAAGGGGGTCCTCGAATATGTTGTCGCCGAGAATCACCGCTGTCGGGCCTCCGGCGGCGAATTCCTCCGCCAGGCCAAGCGCCTGGGCTATTCCCCCTGACTCGTCCTGCACCTTGTAGGTGAAGCGGCATTTGAATGCCCTGCCCGACCCGAGCAGGTTGACCACCGCGCCCATGTGCTCCACCCCGGTGACCACGAGGATGTCCTCTATCCCCGCTCCGACCAATTTTTCGACGGGATGGAATATCATCGGCTTGCGGCCCACAGGCAGAAGGTGCTTGTTCGTGACGTTGGTCAGCGGTCTTAGGCGCGAACCGGCTCCTCCGGCCAGCACTATGCCTTTCGCACGTTTATCCATGGCACTGCCCCCCATCGTGATTTTCATGAAATAGTGAAGCTTCTATCGGGAAACTGCGATTTTCGCAGAGAAAGCGTTTTCTGGAATGTTTTTTGTATAAGCTGTTAATATCGCACGCATTCGGGCGATTTCAACTTAGCCAATTGCAAAATTGCCGACGGAATGCCCCGAGGCGTCCCGATGCCCTATCGGGACCGGGATTTCGCAACTTACGCGCTCGGGGGGAGCCAGCCATAGGGCTGGCGTTCCCCTGAAAAGGCAATTTTGCAATTACCTCAGACGATTCTTCGCAGGAGCAAACCCTTCACCCTTTGTCAAAAGGCTATTTGCATATAAGTTATGGGGCATGGGAAGAAAGACGAAAAGCCAGAACTACATCCGAATCCTGCGCTATGTGAAACCCTACAAGGCGAAGCTTGCGGTAGGGATACTCGCCGGCTTTGTCGCCGGAGGATCCCTGTTCGGAAGCTTCTTCTGGATAAAGGACTTGATAGAGCCTTTTGAGAAAAGGCCCGCGGCCCCCGGGGTGGAATTGGAGAGTGGCGATGTCGCGACGAACGGCGGCGATAACAATCCCGGTTCCGCTGCCGGCGGGATGCCGGAGTCTTCTGCTCAAATGGAAGCACCCGGGAAAAAGTCCGGCAAGGAGGCGGAGAAGAAGCTAAAGGAATTCCAGTTTCTGGAGAAGTATGCCAATGAATACGGCATTCCTCTCCAGACCCCGGATGGCAGGCTTACCTGGCAGGGATTCGCCCTGGCGATTTCCGGCCTGATCGCCCTTTTCTTCCTCAAGAATCTGGCGACATACATGAACAAATACTACACCCGCTGGGTCGGGACTAGGGTGATAGCGGATTTCCGCGACGAGATATTCGGCAAGCTCCTCGACCAGTCGTTGAAGTTCTACGGCAACACCGACGTAGGCCAGCTCATCAGCCGCAGCACGAATGACACCAGCCAGATGGAATCCGCCGTGGCGCACACGATAGCCGACGCGACGCGATGCCCCATCGAGATAGCCGCATGCCTCGGGTTCCTGGTCTACACCGCGGTCACAAACAGGAACATGAGCCTTCTGCTTACCATTCTCGTCGGGCTGCCGGCGGCCGTCCTGCCCATAATCATCCTCGGCAGAAAAATACGCAAGACCTGCAAGAGGGCATACTCCAGAATCGCCGACGTGGTCACAATAATGCACGAGGTGTTCACCGGCATACTCGTGGTCAAGGCCTACGGCATGGAGGAAGCCGAGAATGCCCGCTTCAAGGAGACAAACAGGAAGTATTTCAAGACGCTTGTCAGGGCCTTGAAGCTGGAGCTTGCGATGACCCCGCTGATGGAATTCGTGGCGGTCCTCTCGGTAATCGTCTTTTGGATACTATGCTACGCGAAGGAGCTTACCATAAGCCAGATTTTCGTGCTCGTCGCCCCGGCCATCATGGCATACCGCCCCCTCAAGGATCTGGCGAAAATCAACACATACATACAAAAAAGCATGGCGGCGGCAGACAGATATTTCGAACTGGTGGACATGCAGACCGAGGTGACCGAAAAGCCCGGCGCCGTCCCGATAGAGCGGTTCGAAAGGGACATCCGCCTCGACAACGTCAGCTTCTCATACGGCGACAGGAAGATACTGGACAATTTCAACCTGGTCATTCCGGCCGGGAAGGTGGTCGCAGTCGTCGGAGAGACGGGCTCCGGAAAAACGACAATCGCGAACCTCATCGCGAGATTCTATGACGTTGATTCCGGCTCGGTGAAGATAGATGGCGTTGATGTCCGCGACATGAAGATATCCTCGCTGCGCTCCCTGATCGGGATAGTCTCCCAGCAGAGCATACTGTTCAACGATACGATAGCCAACAATATCGCATACGGCCAGAAAAACCCCGGCAGAGACCAGATAGAAGAGGCAGCAAAAAAGGCAAATGCATACGGGTTCATCGTGGACGGACGCCACGGCAACGGCTTCGATTCCGTCGTGGGCGAGAAGGGTTGCAAGCTAAGCGGAGGGGAAAGACAGCGCATATCCATCGCGAGAGCCATCCTCAAGAACCCGCCCATACTCATACTCGACGAGGCCACCAGCTCGCTGGACACCGTGACAGAAAAGCTGGTCCAGGACGCCCTCGACAACGCCATGAGCGGCAGGACAGTCTTCGCCATAGCCCACCGCCTGAGCACCATTCAGCACGCCGACACCATCATAGTCCTGGCGGGAGGAAGGATCGTCGAATCCGGAACCCACGATGAACTCCTCGCAAAGGGCGGACAATACAAGAAACTCTTCAAAATGCAGTTCGCGAAAGGGGCCAGGAACAGCAAAGCCGTCGAAAACACCGGCATATCCTCCTGAACCTTCATTGCCTTCGTGGCATCGAGATGCCTGATCGCTTCTTTCCCGAATCAAGAATCCCGCATTGGTGTCATTCCAGCTTAATAATTGAAAGGGCGTATTTCGGCCAGAAAAAGATGTGGCTGTTATCTTCTGCGCGAGGCTTT
>DYMC01000284.1 GCA_020721745.1 Lentisphaera sp.
ACAATAACCGAATGCCAACCACGAAATACGCGAATTAACGCAGAGAAATCAAGAATTGAATCATGGAATTTGCCGCGCTATCGGAGAGAGCGACAGTCGGACTGCAACCGAAAGGCAAGGCCGCTGGCTTTGTCTTTCAGTCGCAGACCGGCACTTGTCCGCGCCAGCGCGGACAGCGGCAAATTCTCCCCCATGCCTTTCGTGGTTATAGCTCGTTAGTGTTCCTTTAGTGTCAATTAGTGGTTTATATCTCCCTGTCTCCGTCCTTCCCTTCCTCCGTTAGCTCCTTGTAAAAGAGTCTTCCTCCAGTCTATCAGGCTCTGCATGCCGTCGCGGAGACCGATTGACCACTTGAAACCAAGGTCTTTTTCAGCCAACTTCGGACATCCAATCCGGTTTGTCACGAAGGTGAGCCCCGATTTCTCGTAGACTGGCGCGATCTTCCTTCCGCTAAGCTCTATTAGAAGTTCGGTGAGTTCCTTTATCGAGGTGCCTATGCCGGTGCCGACATTGTAGTTCTTTCCGGAGACATCCGACTTCATCGCAAGGACATTCGCTCTGGCCACATCGCGCACATGAATAAAGTCATACTGCTGGCTTCCATCCCCATAGATCACGGGGGGCTTTCCTTGTTCAAGATTATCAAGGATTCTGTGCATCACGGCGATGTATGCTCCCTTGTAGTCCTGTCTGGGACCATATACATTCATGTAGCGCAGTCCGGCCCAGTTGAGACCGTAGCGACAACCCAGTGACTTGAACATGTGTTCGCCAGCTATCTTGGTGGCGCCGTAAAAGGTCTCGTTGTTGTAGGGATGCGCCTCGGTCATCGGGATTTCAAGGGCATTTCCGTAGACCGATGCGCTGGATGAATATACCACGCGTTTCACCTTGTTCTTGATCGCCGACATGATCACATTGAATGTTCCGCGGATGTTGACTTCGAATGCGGACTGCGGATACTCGTGGCAGTGGAGAAGCCACAGGGCCGCGAGATGGAAGACCCCGTCAACCCCCTCCATGGCCTTGTCCAGAATATCCGTAGCCAGGACATCCCCGCCAAGAGGGAAGACCGACACTCTCGGATCCTTCAGCGCCCCGCTCAAGTTCGCCCTTGTTCCCCGGCAGAAGTTGTCGTATACCACGACTTCTTTTACGTCCGTCTTCAGAAGCTCGTCCACGATGTGGGAGCCTATCAATCCGGCTCCACCAACCACAAGGATGCGCTTGCCGTTTAATTCCATATGTTACCTTGATTTATTGCCAGCAGAGGGCAAATCCTTCTTTCTTGCAGACGCGTTTCATTTCATAGGCAATTTTCTTCTTTGTTTCCGCATCCTTGACCGAAGTGAAGACGGTGGACTGAAAAACGATGTCGAATGACTGATCCGACCATGGCAGAGACGAAGCGTCACCATCCCTAATATCCGCAAGCGGAACCCGTTCTTTTGCGATTTTCACACGTTCCGGATTGATATCGATCCCTGCGAAATTCGCAAAGTTGAAGCCGAAACCTGCAAACTCCAGCATCCATTGTCCACCGCCACAACCAATCTCGAGGAGCTTCAAGTCATCGAGTCCGTCCGGAAAATTCTCCGCGAATATTTGCCGGAAAATCCTCTGTCTGCGCTGGATCATGAAAAGAGCAGAGGGATTTAGCGGAGAGTAGATGTTCGGAGCTAGTGCCATTCGTTAAATTGCTAAAATTGGTTT
>DYMC01000072.1 GCA_020721745.1 Lentisphaera sp.
GTGAAGGGCAGCCAACTCAGAAATACTATCGTTAATTTATGCAATTAAACACTAGGTAGTTAACCCAAATAGGGGCGGAGAAGGGGGAAATCGTTCAGGTTAGATTAAAGATTCCGGTGCATCGTCCGATATACAGTGCATGGTAGAAATAATCGTCGAGCTTCCATGCCATGCGGGATCTTCGACAAGTTTCACAAGAAAGAGTGAGGTATGTTGCAGCTCCTGAAGAAGTCCATGACGGAAAAGGCGTGGGCCCTTTTCAGGGGCAACGGCCGAGCGAGGGGACAGCAGGAGCAGATGCCTGTTCAGTCCAATGAGCCTTGCGCTTCATGCAAAAACGGTGAACCGGATTTTGTACTGGGCCCTCTCGCATTTCAGGACCAAATACCCGCGCTGGCCCATGAGCTTGAAGCTGCGTGCAAGGATGTTGAACCGGAGTTTATCCAACTCGGAGATACGCTTCAGGCCGTATACGGAGACGCGACGAAACTGACGCGGCAGGTCCTGGATTCGGTCAACCTGATCGGCGGGAAAAGGGAAGAAGGAATCCTTCCCCACCTGCGTCGCCTGGCCGAAGCCTCCTTGAGCCGGCTCGAAGGCTGCCGGCAGGACCTGTCCGAAAAAATGGACCGGTTAAAAACGGTTCAGGAACAACTGGACGCGCTTTCCGCAATCTTTCAACAGGTTGCAAGGACCAGCCGGCTTCTCAGGATTATAGCGGTGAACATCGGCATTGAAAGTGCCCGTTCAGAGGAATTCACAGAGCACTTTTCGGTGGTGGGCGCGGACACCGCCAAACTTTCAAAAAGAATGGAGACCGTTTCCGGCGGAGGTATGGATGTCCTGAAAGTGGCGCAGGACATGGTCGGATCCCTGTATGGCGAACTCTCCAAAGGGCTGAAGGAGATTACCGGGATGGGCCAACATGCCGGCGTGATCGTTCGGGACGCCGTCCGGGAAATCGAGGCCCTGATGACATCCACGTTTCAGGTCGCGGAACAGGCCGGCGATCACGCCAAGCGGGTATCTCAGCAGGTGGGCAATCTGGTGGTGGGCATTCAGTTTCACGACAGCATGAGCCAGCGGGTGGAACATATCACGAAAGCCCTCGGCGATGTGGAGGCGCTGCTGATAGAAGGTGTGCCGGGCAAACGATCCCTTGCCCTTTCCATCATGAAGCTGCAAGAGGCTCAAATTGGAGAAATCATTGATGAAATCGGTCGCGTGTATGAAAAGGGCTGTCATTCTTTTGAAGAAATCATCAGGAGATTCAACACATTATTGAACCGCCTCTCAGATCTCAGCACAAGCGCCGAACAAGACACCGATCGGGGAAAAGGCCTCGATTCATTCGAGAGGCTTCGCACCTCCTTCAATGAACTCGACGCCGTGCTTCGCCGAGGCGAGGCCCTGATGGACCCGGTGCGTCATGCGGTTTCCCGGGTATCTGATACGGTGGCACAGGTCTCCGGGCTTGTTCAGGACATCCATACCATCGACTTCGAATCGCATCTCCTGGCGCTCAACGCCATCGTAAAGGCCGCCCATTTTGGCTCAGGGGGAGGCGTCCTCGAAGTACTGGCCCAGGAGGTCAAGCATTCTTCCAGTCAATCCACGTCGATTATAGGAAAAGCGGATGAACTGCTCGACGTGATTACGGGTGCAGCCGACAGGCTGCGAGATCAAGACAGTGCTGCGGAGGCGGATGCGGCCCTGGCGGATGCCACATCAGAGATGATGCGGGAATACAATCGGTTTATGGCGGAAGCGGCTGCAGCCTATAATCGCGCGGATGAGATCAGGGACGTCGTTTCAGAATCAAAGGCCGGCCTCGGCTTTTTGCCCGTGCTGGTCGAAAGGCTTAGAGGGTCCCTTAACCGGCTCCAAACAATGGTCCAGGAGTTGACCCCGTTTGCATCCGAAGATCACCGCATGAGCCGGGATGAAGTGGATGATATCCTCAAGCACTATACCATGGATAAGGAAAGGGAGATCCATAGAGCGGCCATTTTCGGCAAAAGCGATGAAAGAGATCAAGGGGTGACGCCTAAAGCCCTGCGGGAATCGCCTGGCCTGGACGTGCGGACAAAAGAGGCCGAGTCCGAAGAAGAGATGGGGGGCAATATCGAGTTGTTCGCAGATGAGGATGCAGCCAAAGACATGGATGATGCCCACCGGGTTTCGGACGGTCTTAGAGAAGCGGACAAGCAGTGTGACAATGTTGAGCTGTTCATTTCGCATACGGCAGCAAAAGAGAATCAGGGCAACCGGGAAAAGGCATCAAAGGCTGAGAAAATAAACGAAAACGAGGGCGATTTCGGGGACAATGTGGAACTTTTTTGAAATCCGATACTGGCAACCGGAAAAATTAGCGACGAAAAAACATTAGTCGATTTCAAGTATCGAATTACGGAGGTTTTACCATGCCTTTTGAGACAGACGAAACGCAAGGAAAAATCCGGCTGAAAATTCAGGGGTCTTTGTCTGTCAACGATGTGGCCGTGCTTCGCGAAGAGCTATTGGAACGGATAGGGGGAGAAACAGATCTGGAGCTTGACTTGGGGGGTTTAACCGAATGTGACACGGCGGGGCTCCAGTTCCTTTGTGCGGCCCGCAAAACAGCAAGGAAAAGGGATAAGCATTTTCGTGTTGTAGGCGTCCCGCAAACAGTCCTGGATACCCTGCGAAGTGCGGGCCTGAGTCCGGAGGATATGACTTAAAAGACGAAAACAAAGGAGTGAAGGATATGCCGAAAGTGATCATGACAGCAGATGACTCCGCGAGCGTCAGGCAGATGGTCAGTTTCACATTGAAAGACGCCGGCTATGGCGTGGTGGAGGCCAGGGATGGCCGCGATGCCTTAAGTAAGCTGAACGGTGCCAGCGTCAACATGCTGATCACGGATCTGAACATGCCCAACATGGACGGAATCGAGCTGATCAAACAGGTTCGGTCCCAGCAGCAGTTCAAATTCATTCCAATTATTATGTTGACGACGGAATCGCAGGCTGAAATGAAACAAAAAGGAAAAGCCGCAGGTGCAACAGGATGGATCGTCAAGCCCTTCAAACCCGAACAACTGGTGGCGGTGGTAAAGAAGGTACTGGGGGGAAATTGAAAACCGGAAACTCGAAACCGGAAGGTCAAATTTCAAGTTTCGAACAGCGCAGATGATGACAATGGACAAACATAGAGAAACCTACAGGGAAGAGGCCTACGAACTGCTTTCTGAGCTTGAAAGTGCATTGCTCGAGCTGGAAGAAAGCCCGGATGATCCCAATCTGGTAGGCCGGGTTTTCAGGGCCATGCACACCATCAAGGGCTCGGGCGCCATGTTCGGGTTTGACGACATTGTCGCCTTCACCCATGAGATCGAGACGGTGTTCGACCTGGTGCGCAGTGGGAAGATCGCGGTTACCAAAAATTTGGTGGACATGACCCTCTCCGCCCGAGATCAGATCAGAACAATGATAGACGGGGACCAGGCCGACGAGACCGCAAAGCAGACCATATTGCAGGCCTTCCGAAAACTGCTCCCGGATAAGGGCCAACTAAATGAAACGATTGAGGAAGGTTCCGCAATCCACAATCCGCAATCCAAAACCCAAGATCCTACCGTCACCTACCGCATCCGGTTCCGGCCCTATCCGGACATCTTTGCCTCGGGCACCAACCCGATCCTTCTCCTGGATGAACTCAGGGCCCTCGGACCCAATTACATAACGGCCCGGACCAGGGACATCCCCCCACTTGAGGACCTGGAGCCCGAGTCTTGTTATCTCTTCTGGGACATCATTCTCACCACGTCTAACGGGGTCAATGCCATCAAGGACGTGTTTATCTTTGTGGAAGATCAGTGTGAGTTGAGGATCGACGTAATCGACAAGTGCGGCCTTGTGGATGAAGATGCGGATTATAAACGGTTGGGAGACATCCTTGTCGAGAAGGGAGACGTCACTGCGGAAGATATCAAGAAAGTCCTCGGGGCCCAGAAGCGCATTGGTGAACTCCTGGTAGAGAGCGGTGTCACAGATGAAGAGGCCATTAAAGCGGCCCTGGCCGAGCAGCAAATGGTCAGGCAGGTGCGGGAGTCATGCCAGGGGAAAAAGGCCCTTGCTTCGAGCATACGGGTGGCTTCGGACAAGCTGGACATCCTGGTGGATCTGGTAGGCGAGCTGGTCACGGTCCAGGCGAGCCTGAGCCAGAAAGCCTCTGTGCAGGAGGACCCCGAACTCCTGTCCATCGCCGAAAAGGTGGAGCGGCTCACCGCCGACCTGAGGGACAACACCATGGGGATCCGGATGATGCCCATCGGCTCGACCTTCAGCAAGTTCAAGCGTCTGGTCCGCGATCTTTCCAATGAGCTAGGCAAGAAGGTGGATCTCATCACCGAAGGCAGCGAGACCGAGCTGGACAAGACCGTGATCGAACGGCTCAACGACCCGCTGGTTCACATCATCCGTAACAGCTTAGACCACGGCATCGAACCGCCGGAGGCCAGACAGGCCGCGGGCAAGCCGCGGCAGGGGACCGTGCGCCTGGCGGCCGAGCATTCCGGTGCCCATGTCCTGATCCGAATCTCGGATGACGGCAAAGGTCTGGACCCGGAAGTTATCTTTCAAAAGGCGGTGGAAAAGGGGCTGGTTTCACCGGATGCCGAGCTTACGGACAGCGAGATTTTTGCTCTGATCCTGGCGCCGGGCTTTTCAACGGCAGCGACGGTGACGGACGTCTCGGGCCGCGGCGTGGGCATGGACGTGGTGAAGCGGTCCATCGAGGCCCTCAGGGGCTTTCTCGAGATCGAGTCCGAAAAGGGCTTGGGAACGACCATCACCCTGAAGCTGCCCCTGACCCTGGCTATCATTGACGGCCTTCTCGTGCAAATCGGAAAGACCCATTTCGTGATTCCGCTCAGCAGCGTGGACGAATGCGTGGAACTGGCCCGGGAAAACGTGCAGGATGCGCACGGCCGGCACATCATGAAGCTCCGGGACGAAATCATTCCCTATGTTCCGCTCCGGGAAATGTTCCGAATCAACGGGGGCAGGCCGGCCATCGAGCAGATCGTGGTCGTCGAACTGAACGGCTACCGCATCGGCTTCGTAGTGGACCAGATCATCGGGGAACACCAGACTGTGATCAAGAATCTTGGCAAGGTTTACCAGAATGCACAGGGCTTTTCCGGGGCCACCATCCTGGCCGACGGGACAGTGGCCCTGATCCTGGATGTAAACGGGCTCTTGGATGTGGCCCGGATGGAGGAGAAGGGGAATTAGTGCCTACCTCGAAGGCGGTACCCTGACGATCTTATGAAGAATCGACGAGACCCTGGACACGAAGGAAAGGGGGTGATTTCTGCCAAAAGAAAAACAAGACAATACATCTCAAGGCAAGAAGTTTTCCATCAAACACAAAAAACACCAAATAGAGGAACAAACAATGGCAAATGAAAAAGAAAAACCCAATGACGCCGGAAAAACGCAGGCCCAAAACGGTTCGGCGAATGATCTAACAAAGTGCAGGGAGGCTCTGAAAGAGGCTCAGGCCAAGGCCGGTATGATGGATCTCATCCCCACACCGGTCATGGCCATCGACAAGAAGTATAATGTCACCTACATGAATTCCGTGGGTGCAGCAGCGGTGGGCAAAACGGCCGAGGAGGTCGTGGGCATGAAGTGCTACGATCTGTTCAAGACCCCCCACTGCCGGACCTCCGAGTGCCGCTGCGCCCAGGCCATGAAAAAAGACGGGATTTTCGACGGCGAAACTGTGGCCAGTTTGCTTTCAGGCGAACTGCCCATCCGCTACACAGGCGCGCCGATCAAGGATGCCGACGGAAACATCATCGGTGCCCTGGAATATGTAGTGGATATCGCCGAGACAAAAAAGGCAATGGACGAGGCCCAAAGGAAGATGGATTACCTGAACGAGATCCCCACACCCGTCATGGTGGTGGACAAGGAGTTCAACGTCCAGTTCATGAACGAGGCAGGGGCCAAGGCTGTGGGAAAGACACCCGAGCAGTGTGAGGGCAAAAAGTGCTTCAGCCTGTTTAACACTGAGCATTGTAATACGCCGAACTGCCAGGTGAAAAAGGCCATGGAGCAGAATGGAGTCTTCACCAGCGACACCGTGGCCAATCTCCCGAGCGGCGTCCTTCCCATCCGCTACACGGGCGCCCCGCTCAAGGATGGAAATGGCAACATTGTGGGCGGCCTGGAGTACGTGCTCGACATTAGTAAGGAGATGGAGATCACACACGGTGTCCTGGATCTGGCCAAGGCCGCAATGGAAGGTAAGCTGGGCACCCGGGCCGACGTGGACAAGTTCGAGGGCAACTATCAGCGGATCATAAAGGGCGTGAACGACACCCTGGATGCGGTGATCGGCCCCTTGAACTGGGCAGCCGAGTACATAGACCGGATCAGCAAGGGCGATATCCCGGAGGAGATCACAGACGAATACAAGGGTGATTTCAACGAGATCAAGAACAATCTCAACATGCTCATCAAGGCCATGAACGAGGTCACCAACCTGGCCCAGGAGATCGCATCCGGGAATCTCATGGTCAAAGTGGAGAAACGCTCCGAGCAGGACGAGCTCATGATGGCCCTGGAAAGAATGGTGGAAGACCTGACCAAGATCGCCGGCGATGTGCAGGAGGCCGCGGAGCAGGTCGCTTCCGCGAGCCAGCAGATCAGCTCTGGCAGCGAGCAGATGAGCCAGGGGGCCACCGAGGCCTCGTCCAACGTGGAGGAGATTTCGAGCTCCGCGGAGGAGATGAACTCCATGGTGCAGCAGAGCGCGGACAATGCCAAGGAGACGGCCTCCATCGCGGAAAAAGCGGCTAAGGACGCCCAGGAAGGCGGCAAGTCAGTGGCCGACACGGTCAAGGCCATGAAGAATATCGCCGATAAGATCGGCATCATCGAGGAGATCGCCCGGCAGACCAACATGCTGGCCCTCAACGCGGCCATCGAGGCGGCCAGGGCCGGAGACGCGGGCAAGGGTTTCGCGGTCGTTGCGGCCGAGGTGCGGAGACTGGCCGAACGCAGCCAGACCGCGGCCAAGGAAATCGGGGGCCTCTCGAGCACCAGTGTGGAGGTCGCGGAAAAAGCGGGCAAGCTCATCGAGGAGATCGTGCCCGGGATCCAGAAGACCGCGGAGCTGGTCCAGGAGATCAGCGCCTCCTGCGCCGAGCAGGCCGACGGGATCCAGCAGGTGACCAAGGCGATCCAGCAGCTCGACCAGGTCATCCAGCAGAACGCGTCCGCCAGCGAGGAGATGTCATCCATCAGTGAGGAGATGGCCGCCCAGGCCGAGCAGCTCCGGGAGACTGCGGCATTTTTCAAGATCGAAACCGCGCATATCCGGAGGACGTCACAGGGCCAAATGGCCAAATCAAAAAAGATCGTCGCCGCCCCTTCTCATGAGAAAAAGGCGGCGCACCCGGTCAAAAAGGTGGATTTCAGGGCAAAGGGTTCCCGGTCCAAAGGCGTGGCCTTGGACATGGACGATGCTGATGACGCCGAATTTGAGAGATACTGATTGGAAACTGGGAAATTGTCAAAGACCCTGCAATGCTGGGAAACTGTATATCGAGGAAAGAAATTGCTGAAAGAGGGAATCCGGTTGAGCAGGTGTGACAAACATTAGTTCCTTTTTCCGCATCCAAGTTAAATGTAAAACCCAAGAGCGATTTCGACCGTGACCTCTCATCATGCCTACGGAAGCAGACATTTAGCGGGTGTGCGGGTCTGCTGGATTCCGGCCTGCGCCGGAATGACGAAACGAAGTTCCTTTCTGTGAAATCGCACATTTTAGGTAAAAAGAACGGAGGTTTTATTATGAATGTAGAACAACTGGCTGAAACAACGACCGATATAGACCAGTACCTCACCTTTACCCTGGATGATGAGGTCTTTGCCCTCAACATAGGCAAGGTGCGGGAGGTCCTGGACTACCTCCCCATCACCAAGGTGCCCCGCATGCCCGAGTTCATGCGCGGGGTGATCAACCTGCGAGGAAACGTCGTGCCGGTGATCGACCTGCGCTACAAGCTCGGTATGGGGGCCATTGAGCAGTCGGTGGATACCTGCATCGTTATAGTGGAGATCATGCTCGACGATGAAATGACTCACATGGGGGCCCTGGCCGACTCGGTCAAAGAGGTCATCGCCCTCGAGCCGGGTCAGATTTCACCCCCGCCTAAGCTTGGGATCAAGATCGACAACGAGTTCATCAAGGGCATGGGCAAGCTGGATGACAAGTTCCTGATGATCCTGGACATCGACAAGGTGCTCACGACCAATGAACAGTATATTGCCCAGAAAATGAGTGAAGCCCGGAAGAAGGCCGGCGCCGAGAAAGGGGAGATTGAAACCGCCTCTCCTTGGACGCCGCCGCGGGCGGAACAAACGTCTTCCGTGGCCGTGGAAGCGGGAGCCCAGTGATATGGAGTCAGGCAGGGAAATGGTCGGGTGGTCGAGGGATGGGTATCAATTCCCATCTCCTCGACACAAATTTTCGGACCATAGAGCATGAGAATACATGAGCGAATATTCAAATAATCCACAAACGAACATGCCGGATCGCGACTTCCGCCGTTTCCGGGATCTTATCTATGAAGAATGCGGGATCAATCTGGTCACCGCCAAGAAGACCATGTTGGCGTGCAGGCTCAGGAAGCGGCTTCGAGCCCTGGGCATGGACTCCTTCGGGCAGTATTACGAGTATGTCTCGAGCGAAAAAGGCCGGATCTGTGAACGGGTCCACATGCTCGATGCGGTCTCCACCAACAAGACGGATTTTTTCCGGGAGTCCAAACACTTCGACTTTCTGATGAAAGAGGCCCTGCCTACCTTGATGCACTCCGGGCGATGGAGACCGGGAAAGAGGATCACTATATGGAGCGCGGGCTGCTCGAGCGGTGAAGAGCCCTATACCATCGCCATGGTGCTGGCGGACTTTGCCTCAAAGAACCGTACCGGGGAGTTTTCCGTTCTGGCCTCGGACATCTCCACCCGTGTGCTGGAGATCGCTCAAAAAGGGATCTATCCCGAAAGCGCCATCGAGCCGGTGCCCCCCGCACTGAAGCGCAGCTACCTGATGCGGGGAAAAGGATCAAAGAAAGGATTTTTCCGCGTGGTGCCGGAGCTCCGGGACCACGTCCAATTCCAGTACGTCAACCTCAACAAAGGGAGGGATTTCGGGCTCCGCACCCCGATGGACATGATCTTCTGTCGCAACGTGATCATCTACTTCGATCGCGAGACCCAGAGGACCCTGTTCGAGAAGTTCTACGCGCAGCTTGTGCCGGGCGGCTATCTGTTCATCGGCCACTCCGAGACCCTGCAGGGGATCAACGACCGGTTCGAGGCGGTGGCCTCGGCGTGTTACAGGAAACCTGGTGGATAGAAGCCGGAAACCCGAAACTGGAGCAGAGGGATATGGGCGTTACGCGCCTGCTGATAGAAGAATGTTTTACCGGTATGTAAGAGGATCATTTGAAGAAACAAAGGCATGATCTCGCTGAAAAAACCCGATTCTCGCAGCGTTACTTCAATTTTCCAGTCCATGCGGCTGATGCTGTAGGGGCGAATCGTGATTCGCCCTCCTCATTCCTGGAAAATTTCGCGCCTTTTGAGCGGGATCAGATTTCGAGGTTTTTGCAGTGCGATCAAAGATGGCAAAAAAGATACGCGTCCTTGTCGTGGATGACTCCGCTGTGGTTCGCCAGACCCTCTCCGAGATCATCGAAGCGGATCCGGACTTGACGGTCATGGCCACAGCCGCGGATCCCTACATGGCTGCGAACAAGATGAAGGAAGAGGCCCCTGACGTCATCACTCTGGATATCGAGATGCCCCGCATGGATGGAATCACCTTCCTGAGGAAAATCATGAATCAGCACCCGATCCCTGTGGTTATCTGCTCGAGCGTGGCCGAGGGCGGGTCAGAGAACGCACTGCGGGCCATGGAGTGCGGGGTCGTTGACATCATCGAAAAACCCAAGATGGGCACCAAGCAGTTTCTGAAAGAATCCAGGATCCGGATCTGCGATGCGGTCAAGGCCGCGGCAATGGCCAAGATCAAGCCGGTCCACGCCCGCACCGAATTCCGCGTGGAAAAGAAACTCTCGGCCGACGCGGTCATAGACAAGGCTTCCACAACCAGGGCGATCCGGACCACGGAAAAGATCGTGATGGTCGGGGCCTCCACGGGCGGGACCGAGGCCCTTAGCGTCTTCCTGGAGGCCCTCCCCCAGGACAGCCCGGGCATCGTTATCGTCCAGCACATGCCGGAAAATTTCACACGGGCCTTTTCCGAAAGGCTCAACAGGATCTGCCGGGTCGAGGTCAAGGAGGCGGCCGACGGGGACAGCGTGCTCCGGGGCCGAGCCCTGATCGCGCCGGGGAACCGCCACCTCTTGCTAAAGCGAAGCGGGGCCCGGTACCACGTGGAGGTCAAGGACGGCCCCCTGGTCTGCCGGCACCGGCCTTCGGTGGACGTGCTCTTCCGTTCGGCGGCCCGTTATGCGGGCGGCAACGTGGTGGGGGTCATCATGACCGGAATGGGAGACGACGGGTCCAGGGGGATGCTGGAAATGAAGGAGGCCGGAGCTTACAATATTGCCCAGGATGAGGCCACATCGGTCGTCTTTGGGATGCCCCAGGAGGCCATCAAGCTGGGCGGGGTGGACAAGGTTTTGCCCCTGGACAGGATCGCCGCGGAGGTCTTGAAGAAGTGTGCGGAGTGATTGGGGAAACTGGATTTCCGGTATACTACTGATATTAAATGAAAAAGCAGATCAGCATTCACATCGGCGAATATCATGCCAGCAGAGATCCGGTCGTGATCCAAACCGTCCTTGGGTCCTGCGTGGCGGTCTGCCTTTTTGACCTGGAATGCCGCATCGGGGGGATGAACCACATCCTCCTGCCGGGAAAGGCGGATATGAAACACTATGACGAATCGGCCAGGTACGGGATCAATGCCATGGAAGTGCTGATCAACCAGATCGTCAATCTGGGATGCAATCGCCGGCGGTTGGTGGCCAAGGTCTTCGGCGGGGGCAATGTGATCGCGGCCATCTCCGGCAACAACGCCATGGGAGAAAAGAACGTCTCTTTTGCCCTCGAGTTCCTCCGAGTTGAGGGTATCAGTGTCTTGAGCAAGGATGTGGGCGGGGCAGCAACACGCAAGATCTTTTTCCACACGGACACGGGCGACGTGTTCCTGAAGCGGATCCCGGCCATGTATCAGAAGCGCCTGGCGCAGAAGGAGGCGGTCGAATTGAAATATACGCAAAAAGCGGCCCGTAAGCCCGGGGAGGTGACGCTGTTTGATGAATAACTTGTCAGGTCGCGGTTGATTCTCCTTGCCGGAATTCCATTTCTTTTCAATCGGCGTCCTTTGT
>DYMC01000285.1 GCA_020721745.1 Lentisphaera sp.
TAGCCGACCCACGTCCGCTTCATGTTGGCGGCGATCTTCATCCCAACTCCACCTTCAACGTCTTTCCCAGTACCGAAGCCGCCCGTTCCAACGTGAACAGTGTAATCGAAGCGTTACTTGGGTCGAGCAAGCGTTCCAAAGCGGCGCGGCTGGTCTCCATGCGGCTTGCCATTTCAGTCTTGGTGATTTTCTTTTTCTTCATTTCTTCCGCAATTTGGTAGGCAACCACGCGCTTAATGGCGGCGGCTTGGACTTGCTCGTAAATCTTTTCCTCTTTGAGAAAATCGTCAAAGTTGCTTCCAATATGTTTTTTGTTCATGGCTTAATCCTTTTCAACGTTAGTCAGACGACGATGGGCGGTATCCAATTCGTTTTGCGGCGTCTTCTGCGACTTCTTGACAAATCCATGCAAGAGGATCATTGTTCTATCCATGACGGTAAAAAATACTCTCGCGATTCCTGCGCTGATATTCGATCGCACTTCCCAAAGTCCACGCTCGATTTTACGTATCAAAGGCATTCCAAGAGGCCAGCCATATTGCGCGGTTTTGATATCTTCGCCAATGGCGCGGCGATCTTCTTTGGGTAAACCCTTCAGCCATTCACGTACAGGTTCTTTGCCAGATTCGCTTTTGTAGAACGCCACATCGAGAATTGGCTTTTTATTGTTTTCTTCATCCATAAGGCGATTGTACCATAATTGATACGCATTTCGGGGAATTTCGGAATCCCCTCACTCCCCCGTCGGCACCCAGATATTCTTCACCTGCGTCGCCTCGTGCAAAAACTCATGGCCTTCGCCCTGCTCGCGATCCATCCAATCGCGCGGCAGGCCGTAGCCGACCCACGTCCGCTTCATGTTGGCGGCGGACTCGTACTCCACCCAGTAACTGCCCTCCGCTGAGCCGAAGTACCAGACCGCGTCCACGTCTTCGTGCTGGACGAGAGTCTTGGTCAGGTGGTCGCGGTCGCCTGTGACGATGTTGACCACGCCGCCAGGCACGTCGGACGTATCCAGCACCTGATAGAAGTCCGTGGCGCTGAGCGGGAAGCGCTGGCTGGGGATCATCACGACCGTGTTGCCCCTTGCAATCGCAGGCGCCATCAGTGAGACAAATCCCAGCAGCGGATATTCGTCGGGGCAGGCAATGCCGATCACGCCCACAGGCTCGTTGACCGCCACCGTGATGCCGCGCAGGGTGGTCTCCTGCACGGTGCCGCCGTATTTATCCGCCCAGGCTGCGTAGGTGAACAGACGCTGCACCGCCGCGTCCACTTCGGCTTGGGCCGACTTCTTCGTGCGCCCCGTCATTCCTGCACTGAGCGAAGTCGAAGTGTCGACAATGCGCTCGACGAACTCGGCGTTGCGCGCGTCCAGGTTCTCGGCGATGAAATACAGAATCTGCGAACGGTTGAATCCGTGCCGCATCGCCCAGCCCGATGTCCGCGCTTTGTGCGCCGCTTCGACCGCATCGCGGATGTCCTTGCGGTTGCCGTCGCCGACCTGACCGATAAGTTTTCCGTCCGCGCCGAAGACGGGCAGCGTGTAATGCCCATCGGGGCGGACCTGCTTGCCGCCGATGTACATCTTCGGGGTGCGGTCAATTCGGGGGACGTCTCCGCTCCCGTTGCCGCGCCCCGCTCGCCCTTCGACTGCGCTCAGGGGCGCGGGACGCGAGGGGACATGCTCGCCCCACGTTGGTCGAGTAGG
>DYMC01000073.1 GCA_020721745.1 Lentisphaera sp.
AAAATGCAAAAACAGTTTGAAACAGTTGAAACACTTTACTCCTGACACGATAAAACATTGTTTTTGCATTTTGTTCAAGTAAATATTCACTGAAATGACGGAGTTCAGTGAATATTTACCCCTCCACGGCTCACGCGGAGTTTTGCAACTGGCCCGAGCTGATTTCAAAACTCCGCATTCGGGGTAAATCCGTCGGAGTTCACAACTTTAGTTGTGTCTTATTGTCAACAAGATACACAGCTGAAGCTGTGAACTCCAACGTTGAAATCAGCTCACCGAGGCAATTTTGAAATTGCCTCGGCTCAGTTATTCTGGGAGAGGAGCGCGCTGATGTTTTCCACGAACGCCGCGCCGTCCGGCGGAGCCTCTCCGTCGGCGACGAGGGCCAGGCCGTAGAGAAGCTCTGCGAAATTCGCAATGGTGGCATCGTCCTTTCCCTCGGAGGACTTGGCGCAGAGTTTCCTGACGATGGGATGGGATGGATTGAGTTCGAGGGTTCTCTTCGAGTCCGGCGCGTCCATTTTCATTGCCTTCATTATCCTCTCCATCTGGCGGCTGGGGGCGAACTTGTCGGCGAGGAGGCAGCAGGGGCTCGATACCAGCCTGTCTGAGAATCTCACGTCCTTCACCTTGTCCCCGAGGGACTTCTTCATCGCCTCGAGCAGCTTCGAATGCTTCTTGTCGGCCTCCTTCTTGATCTCCTCGAGTTCTGCGCTTTTGGAGATTTCCGGATTCTCCTGGTTGAGGGATACAAAGCTTTTGTCCTTGTATTTCATGACCGTCTGGAATATGTATTCGTCAATCGGGTCGCCGAGGAGAAGGGCGTCGAATGCGTTTTTCCTTGCGCTGTCGAGGACTGGTGATTTTCTGGTCTGGCGCGGGTCGTCTCCGACAGCGAAGTAGAGCTTGTCCTGTCCGGGCGGCAGTTTTTCGCTGAACTCCTTGAGGCTGGACAGTTTTCCTGGCTCGCCGTTGAGTGTCTCGAAGAGGAGGAGGTCGAGGATTTTCTCCCTGTTCTGGAAGTCGCTGTTCACGCCCTCCTTCATCACGCGTCCGAAGTTGGCGTAGAACGATAGATATTTGTCGCGGTTTTTCTCCATCATGGAGGAGAGTTCGGAGAGGATTTTCCTGGTCAGGTTGCGGTTTATCTTCTCGATCTGGGGGTTGCGCTGGAGCATCTCCCTCGAGATATTGAGGGGCAGGTCCTCGGATTCGACCACTCCCTTGACGAAGCGGAGGTAGTCCGGCAGAAGCTCCTCGCAGGAGTCGGTTATGAAGACGCGCTTCACATAGAGGTGTATGTCCCGTTTCTTCAGGTCCTGCGGCATGAAGAACGGCGGTGCCTCTGCGGGAATGTAGAGGAGAGCCTTGAAGTTGCTCGTGCCTTCCGCCGAGAAGTGTATCCTCGACAAGGCGTCTTTGCCGAAGTGGGAAAGGTGCGTGTAGAACTGGCTATAGTCCTCCTCCGAGACATCCTCGGGTTTGCGGGTCCAGAGGGCTTTCATGGAGTTTAGCGGCTTCTCCGCCTCCTCCTTCTGGCTGCCCTTCCCGGTCTCGACAAGGTGTATGGGATACTCGATGAAGTCGGAATACTTCCTGACTATATCCTTTATCTTCCAGGCTTCGAAGTAGTCGTCGTTGTTGGGTTTGAGCCTGAGCCGTATCTCGGTGCCCTGGTCCTTGCGGGATCCTTCGGACAGTTCGTAGCTCTCCTCTCCTTTGGAGCGCCAGAGGACTGCGGGGTCGGCCGTTCCGGCGCGTTTAGACTCGACCGTGATTTCCTCTGCGACCATGAATGCGGAGTAGAATCCGACGCCGAACTGCCCTATCAGTTCAGGTGCGGAGACTTCCTTGTTCTCCGCGAGTTTTTCCAGGAACGCCTTTGTGCCCGACTTCGCGATTGTCCCGATGTTCTCGTCTATCTCGGCGGCGTTCATCCCGATGCCGTTGTCGGATATGCGGATTTCGCCCCCCTTCTTGTCTATCTCTATGGCTATTCTCCATTTCTGCGCGATTTCCGCGTTTGTGAGCGACTCGAACCTGGCCTTGTCTATCGCATCGGATGCGTTGGATATGAGCTCGCGCAGGAAGATGTCCTTGTTCGTGTAGAGCGAGTGCACCACGAGGTCGAGGACCTTCCTCACCTCCGTCCTGAATGTTCTGGTTTCTGACATATTTCCCTTCCTACTTTAGTTTTTTTTGTTCTTTCTTAAGTAATTTATCCAAGTCGGCTGTCCCCTGCTCCGCCCCCAGCAGGAGATCCATTGGCGATGTGGTGAAGGAAATAGAGGCGACAATTCCTGCACTGTTAAAATAAAGATACATAAGGTCCCGCTTCCCCGTTGCCGAGTCAATGTTTTTACAGTCATATGTCCACATCTGGCTGTAAGGTTTCCCCCCCGACTGCAGTTCTCCGCTGAAAGTCGAATCGGGGCGGCCCAAGATAGTCAAGGTTTCCGCAGTTGTTCTACCCATCATTTTTTTCTGCATGAGCTCCCGTGTCGGCAGGTTTTTTCTGTTTACTTCCTGCGCGGAAACGCCGGTGCCAGTCAACCCCCCTGCCAGCAGGATCAGGATAACCAGACGAAATGCTCTTGTCATGTTTCCCCCTTTTATTTTTGTTTGATTATTTTAGTTTTTATCGTGTTTATGTCTGTCGCTATGGAAAGGAGGGCCAAGAGCCATTCTCTCAACCATCGCGTTATGATCAGGAAAAGAAAGGCCAACAAAATGCATGCCAGAAATGCCGCCATAGCCGGAACGAGTCCCTGTGAACCGCCGAAAGGCAAGCACATCAAAAAGGGCAGGCCAGCCAACGGTCCGGAAGAGGATATCATCGAGCCTAGTCCGAGCAAGATGGCGAGGGGAAGACTAATCAGCATAAGGAAGACGAAACATGCCTCCCCGGCAGCGGTCAGGAGCAAACCAATTATCGGGGTTATGACATAATCTGCGTCCGGAAGTTTTTTAATCTGGGAGACCCTGTGAAACTGCACACGAAAGGCCATATAGTTGGCATACAACAATCCCACCTGCCAGATCAAGAAAGCGATGCCATCCATGAATCTAGCATTTTTCAGGGCGATAAATGAGAGCAGCCAGAACACGAGGCAGACTATCGCCTGGACGATTGTGAAAAACTGAAACATGGTCCCCGCTGTCGTCTTTATAATCCTCCCAGAATCCAACCATTTGATCAACGCATTGACATCAAGAAGACGCATAAAAATGGATGATGTTCCCCCGCGTTCCTCCGCGTCGTCGTCGTTCGACGACGATTCGGAATCGTCGGATTGTGGAAAAGAGGATTGAGCGGCATCCGGTTCTGGAGCTGATGGGCGCTGGGCGTTCTGGTATCCAGCATTTTCAAGCAGCTCCGAAACATAGAAGGTGTTGTCGCAAGTAGGACAAACGCCTCTACGATGCTGCAAGTTGTCGTCGTCCAATTCCAGCTTTTGTCCGCACTTGGGACACTTTACTTTGTATTTCATTCCAGATGCTCCCTTTTGGATAATTTTGCCTCACATCCGCCAATTCTGATTGTGGTCGTGCCAGATTCGGTGAGTTCCATGCCAGTAATATACATATTCAGCCCTTCGCGTTCCATGATATTCCCAGGACGAGCAGGCTTCCTCACGAGTGCGCCCAACAGCGACGAGTCGGCGATGCTTGATATAGGGGCCGTTGGCCTTATCGCGAAATTGACACGAATATTATACCATGATGGCCAAGATGGAAACGGTGTATCCCGGGAGAACGCCAGTTGGAAGTCTGTTGCGCCTGATTCGTCCGAGGACAATTTCAGCACAGGCATCAATTTTTCGAGAGTTATCTCTGCCACGTATCGTTCCCTCCTTGCCTTGCGTTTCGCAGCCAGGCCTGCAAATCTGCGCTCCTGCAGTTCTATATAATCATTCAAAAGCCTTTTTTTATTGAATTTGATGTCAGTTGAATGGGAATAATGGTCCATATAGAACTCCGTTTCCGGCAATATGGGATTATTGACGAGCATCCTAAGGGATGTGTCTAAAAATTCCCATGGATTCGACTCAGGTTTGATGCCTACGGATATATTTAAGTTGATTGATTTTATTTTTGGATTGTTTGCTATGAACCAGGAGAGTAAAGAACCTATCGCGAGGTCAGCGACAGATATCTTGTGGGATTTCTCCGTTAGGATATCGAAGGAGAAAGGCTTGAAAGAGACCATGCATTTGCTGCCGCAGGCAAGATAGTGATCGCAAATATATCCATCATTTTGATTGACAACATTCAATCCTTCTTGGAACAAGGGTCCCGTCCAGACGAGCGGCAAGCTATTGGAGCTATATGGAGAAGCTTGGCGGGAAGAAAATAAAGATGTCGAGTTTGAGTCCGCCCATTCGTAGCGGTTGAGATCGAAGATTTGAACTGATTTCCTGGGGTCTTTTAGGCTTCTGCCCGGCGCTATGATGTAATCTGCAAATATGGTTTTAGGATGCACTTCCGGAGCTATTTCCACGACAGGTTCCTTTGGGGGCATGAATTTGAAAATGAATTCCGGACGCTCCAGAATGTTCCCACGTATGACGACTTCGGCGGGAACCACTTCGTAGTCATAGAACTCCAAATCATATTCCCCCAGGAAAAGCGCCGAGATGCACAGAAGATCAATCGCTGTGCTTGTTATATGGAATCCGTCGGTGGGCTGGTTTTTGACAGTAGCCGTCACGGATGATCCGCCGGTCGCCGTCGAGGTCTTGCCGACAAATCGAGTCACGGGCCTGCCGGAGGATTTCTGCGCGGGGGGGGCAATCCATTTCTGCCCGTCCCATTGGCATTCTTTGGCATTCTTGACATATTTCCAGAAGGAAGCCGGGCTGTTTTTTACCTCTGGCAGTATCTTTGTCTCATAATTTCCAAGTATTTCCAGCAGCGCGTCGGAGAGTTCTCCGCCCAACTTGATTGCCGTGCCTCTGGCGTTTTCCATCCTCCCAGCCGCCATATCATTCCTCAAGCTGGAGAAAGTCGCTTTCAACGAGCCCCCTGAATCCGTGTAGGCTTTGTATTTATCCTTGACATGGAGGTAGTAGGCCTCGAAAGCGCCCGAACGTATAATTTTCTCAGCCATACTCTCATTTTCCGCCAGGAGGTTGATGGCGATCAGTTTCCAGATTGTCCCCTCCAATTTTGCCAATCTTGTTTTTTCTCTTTCGAATTCCGAACGAATCCATTCGCTGTAGTTCCTGTGCGAAGACACGGAAGATTCATTTTGCGCGACAGCGGAAAGATATTCCTGATATGTCAACCATCTGCCGTCCTTCCGGATATAATTGTTTTCAGCATATATTTTTCGCTCTATTTGTTCTGCAATTTTCGCAAGAGCCGCTTCATTGTTTGATTCCATCAGCCGGGCCATCCGATTGAAATCTTCCCTTTTTTTCTCGACTATTGAATTTGCAAGATCGTAGGCCGATGCCCATTTATCATCACATCTAATATAGCCGAACTGAGGGTAAAAAGAGGACTCCGGGTATAGTCTTTTCGCATCAACGACGAGCTTTTTGCGTTCCTTTTCTTGTTTTTTTTCTAAGGCAGCTTTTCTAAATTTGATCTCATTTGCAATGAAGTAATCTAGATTTTCGGTCAGGCAAATAGCTCCTGTCGCGTTATTGGGATTCAGCTTTGAGTTGGAGTTCCCAGGAATCGAACGAAGGACATAAAAGCCCAATTTTTTGAAAAAGGATATTGCTATCTCATTTTTTATATTATCTTTCATTCTTTTGTAGAGCGGGACGAGTTCCAATACCTTTTTCTGATTCACCAGGCTTGTGTCTTTCGGGCTTGGCAATCCTTTCTCTCTGAGTTCTTCATAGAACTTGGTGTCAACGGCCTTTTGGAAGCGCTCAAATGCCTCTTCCTTTGAGCAAAGAGGCTGGAATGCGTCTTGCAGGCTGTAGGCTTTCTTTATATGCTCCTTTTCTTCTGCCTCATTAAATTTGGGGTATTTCGAATCTAGATTTAGCTCTACATATTCTTCTATTTTTCTTTTGTGTTCGGTCCGGACTTCATCGAATGTCATTGCTGGTTTTGCCGGATATTTTTTCAACCCGAGCTGCTTGACAGCCATATTCCTGGCCTCTTCCTCCTGAAATACGGCCGTGGGTGGACTGGCATCCGACCTGGCCTTTTGAATTTCTTCCTTGATGATGAGTTTGATCTCGTCCACGCTCTTGGATGGAGGTGGCGGCGGGTATTGGATTCCGTTTGCCTTTGCCACCTGCCGCAACCTCTCTTCATCCGCCGATGCAGATGGGACGGGTTTGCTTATTTCATCCCGCGACAGATTCCCGGTCGAGCTGTATTGCTCCTGGATCGAGATGGTTTGTTTGTCAACAATGCCCGAACTGGCATTGTTGTTTTCAATGGAATCCGGATGCATGACATGCTCGGAGTTCTGCTCTGGAGCTGGCTCCTGCTTTTCAAGGAAGAAATACGCCGCAACAGCAGATGCAACAATGAGAAGACAGCACACTGCCAGCAGCAGATATGCCGGTTTTCCCCCGCGTGATGCCGCCTTCCGGGCTGAGACGGTCTTCGTTCCTGGGGAGGGCTTACGCTTCTTTGCAAATATATCCTGAGTCCTGAGCACAACAGGGGGAGCTATTGTGCGATTATGGGATGTCGCTCCGACCGTCTGCATTTCGACCACATTATTTTCCGTCAGAAGCCTTGGCTTCCGTGTCTCAGACATGAAGGAGTTAGCCGAAGAAGTTGCAGTACGAGCACTTGAAGATATTGCAGACGGCATTTCTCCGAACATTACTTTTTCTATGTCTTTGAGCAGCAGCTCCCACGAGGCATACCTTTCAGCGGGAGCCTTTGACATCATTTTTCTCACCATTGCGTCGCAATTTGCGGATATCAAAGGATTTGCCTGCCTTGGGGAAGGAACTGGCTCGGTCATGTGCTTTGCGGCCACGGCAAGTGGCGTTTCGGCGCTATATGGCGTTCTGCCGGTAAGCATCTGGTAGAGTGTCGCCCCGAGAGAATATATATCACTTCTGAAATCAATTTTTTCCGCTCCGCTGATCTGCTCAGGGCTCATGAAATCCGGAGTTCCGAACATTCCAGAACCTGCGACTGTTATTCCCTTGCTGTCATCATGGAGGCTTTTCGAGATGCCAAGATCCATGAGGTATGGTTTGCCTTTGGAATCAAGAATGATATTGCCTGGCTTGATGTCGCGGTGGATGATTTTGAATTCATTCCATGCATGGGCCAGGGCACCGGCCACTGCAGATGCTATGAGCAATGATTCGACTTCATTCAAATGCCCTCTGTCATATATGACCTTGTCCAGTTCCACGCCCTCGACATAATTCATTACAAGGTAATATATTCCCTTGTGTGAGCCGGCATCGTAGGCCGAGACTATGTTGGGATGCTGCAATTTGGCCAGAGTTCGAGCCTCGTTGAGAAATCTTTCTATGAACTGGTTGTCTCCACTGAATCTGGACGACAACACCTTTATCGCGACCTTCCTGTCCATGGTGTTGTGCTTGGCAAGCCATACATCTCCCATCCCCCCAGAACCTATTTGGCGCAACACTGTATAAGATGCTATTTGAGCACCCGGTTCAACATCGGGTTCAGGGATCAAAATCATCTTGGAACAATTCGGACATTTTATCGAACGACCAGCGTCGTATCGCTCCGCTTCGACCTCGATCCGGCATTTAGGACAAAATATCCGTATCTTGTGCATCTTTAAGAAACATTAGAATTATGTTTTTTGAACACCAATTTTCGAGCTGGAGACAAGAAGATATTAAAGCAGTATTTTGCACGTTCAGTCCATTTCTTTCATGAGTATTTTGAAGTCCTTGCATGTGGGATTGGGCGAGACGGAGGAGAGGTAGACGACTTCGCCGCCGATGAGTATTTTCTCCAGCCAGGGCTGTGCGGACGTTGACACTTCCATTCCGGAGGCGTTGAACCACTGGAACCTGTATGCTACTTTGAGGTCGGCTCCCTTGACGTTTCTGACGGTGACCTGGGCCTTCATGAGTCCGCCTGGGAGGTCTTCGGAGTCCACGCTGTCAATCTGGACTTTTTTGGCAAGATACTCGTTGGCCTCGACTCTCTTGTTGCGGACGAAGTCGCGCTCGTAGTTCTTGTCCGCGTTTTCGACGGTGTTGACCGGATTGTTGCATGAGCTGAGCACGAGGCTCAGGGCGGCTGATGACACTAGGATTCTGATTTTCGGCTTCATTGCTGTTCCTCCAAATTCCGTGTTTTGCTTGAGATGTCTGTTAAGATTGCATCGGGAAGGGAAAATTCAAGAGGTGCTGGAGATTTACCGAACCCAGCGTGGCATGGCGCAGTTCGTAGAGCGGAGACTGGTCATTTCGGTAAACATTTACTCAGGCGAAATGCAAAAATGATTGGCCGGTATCCATCAGTCGAGGTGCTCCCACCATCTGTCGGAGACCTTGTAGTCCATGTGCTTCCATGTCTTCTCAACGGCTTTCTTGTCGTTGCCCCAGACATCGAGGCGATAGGCGATGATTCTGCGCTTGTCTATTCCGTCGAGTTCGAAGTTGATCTCCCTACCTCCTATGTTCTTCATGGATGTCTTGGGGTTCACCTCGTCGTAGTTTATCACCCTTCTGTTGAATCCGTTGACCTTCTTGAGTATGGCGGCCTCGTCGTAACCTTTTCCCTTCACCTTCGCGTCGTTGGGATAGTAGTAGGAATATATCTGCCGTTCGCCGTCGCCATCGGCTGGAGTCGTCAGGACGTATAGGTAGAAATAGGGGGCTTTTATTTTATTTTTGCCTGGTTCTGTCCTGGTGATTGAATATTTCACGTCGCAGGTGTCCGTCTTGCCCTTGCTGTCCTCGCCTCTGTCGGGCATCTTGATGTCCAGTATGTTGACTTTGTATTCGGCGAATTCGCCCGGGATGGCGCCGCCGCTGTCTCCGAGGTCGGTCCCGTAGTAGGATTCGATGTTCTTGATGTCGAAGGTTCTCTCCTTCTTGTCCTTTTTTATGACTATCTTGCCGTCCTTTATGCTGACTACTTCCGCGTCGCTTATCCGGGTGCCGTCCTTGAATGTGATGGTTCCGGCATGGATTCCTGCGGGGAGCATGGCCGCCGCGATTACTAGAGCGATTATCTTCTTCATCTTGCCTCCTCCGTTTTTCATATGAACGTCAGGGCATGCTGTAATATTGCACGGTATTCACTGAAGGACATACTTCAGTGAATATTTACCGCTGGACGGCGAACGCTGTATGGTAATGGCGGGAAGCCGGGATCAGGCTTCCGGCTTGGTCTTGGGGAGGCCGAAGGCCTTGTCGCCATCCTTCCACTTGCCGCCCTTCTTCATGATGTCTATCCTCTCATAGCGTTTGAGGACATTGCGTTTGACCGTTATCTTTCCGCTCGACTTCAGTGTAGAATGTCTTGACATTTACATTTCTCCGGTTTTTCTTTGTTGAATTCGCTCCATACTCTACTCCAGGTAGGCTGATAATCAACCCTAATTTTGCTTTTAAACAGCAAAATTTACCGATTGGTAGCATTTGGCGCTTGCCCCTACTCCAGTCTTTTCCTAGCAGGGCGCAGCTCGTAAAGGGCATGATCCTCTCTGACGAAGGCCGCCGATTCGGCATCCACCTTCTCAAACAGGAGTTTGGAGTTTGCGAACAGATCGGCGTGTTCCGCTTTCAGGTAACGGGCGGCCATGCGGCAGTATTCGGGCTCGATGTCGATTCCAATGCTGTTGCGCCCCGTGCGCAACGCCGCGACCATCGTGGTGCCCGAGCCACAGAACGGATCGAGGATCGTGTCCCCTGTGAACGAGAACATGCGTACTAGCCGGGTAGCCAATTCCAGCGGGAACGGTGCAGGATGGTTCTTCGTGGATGCGCCGGTGATGTTCCATATTTGCTGGAACCAGCGGTCGAACTCATCTTTCCCGATGCGGCTCTCATCTCTCTGTTTTTCGGTGGGTTGCCTGTATCCGCCCGGTTTCCTCTGCATGAGGATGAATTCCATATCGTTTTTGATAATCGCATTCGGCTCGTAAGGTTTGCCCAGGAACTTCGAGCCGTTTGAGACCTCGTATGACGCGTTGGCAATCTTGTGCCAGACTATCGGATTCAGGTTATCGAACCCTATCCTGCGGCAAATGACGCAAATGTCGGCATGAAGTGGAAACACAAGGTGCCGCCCAAAATTGCGCCGTGCGACGCACACATCGCCGACCACGCAGGCCAAACGCCCCCCCGGCACTAGTATCCGGTACACGTGCCGCCAAACCTTCTCCAACTCAAAAAGGAATGCCTCGTAGTCTTGGATATGGCCGAGTTGATCCGGATTTTCGTTGTATCTCTTGAGATTCCAGTAAGGCGGCGACGTGACAACAAGATGGACACACTCATCCGGGAGGAAGGAAAGTTCCCTCGAGTCCCCGTTGACAAGTCTATGTGTAGTTGCTTCCATAGATTCTACGCGCACGCAGATAGATGGCCCGCAAGAACCTTTGCGAAGCGCTCGACGGACAGGTCTTCGGCCGGCATCGTGAAGATGCCCCTAACGCCCTGTTTAGACTTGGACGTGATGAAAGCAGACGCGGTGTAGTGGCGTTCCAGAACGAGTTTCCGGCAGAACAACTCGTATCGGCGGCAGTAGGAAGTTCCCACGAACTCCGGGAATACCTTGAAATGGGGTTCGGACCCCCTGACCGGACTTTGGGACTTCGGGCAGTCCTCCAACATAAAGAAGTAGCCGAGAAAAGGTTGTGGACTGCTGAGGTAGGCGCGTTCACGGTAGGCCGTCCACAAATCGAGGGCGCTCCCCATCGCCTCTTCCGTCCGGTTGTTGAAATTGTTGCCGAACGAAGCAACCTGGGATTTGGCTTCAATTGCAACGAGCAGAGCCTTGTCCCGGACGACCAACAGGTCCCATTCCTTGGTGGGGCGAAAGAATCCCGGCAGTTCGACATTCTTCCTGCGATACACGCAAGACTCAGGAATTCCGGCGGCAAGGATAATCTCCGCGAACAAATCAACGAACCCATCCATCTGCGCACCACCGGTAACGGCACCTCGCAATCCCTGATCGCTCTGGCCAGCTTGCCTCTGTTTCTGCTTCTGGCCAGCACGCGTTGTCCAGTAATGTTCAACGGCGCTGGCAACTCGTGTCGAAAGATCCCGCAAGATGTCGTCCTGTCTCATGGGCATGGTTTATCAGATTGCCTTTTTCAATAGTCCAATGATCTGCTATATAGTTCCCCTGAAAAAGTGATAGAAAAAAGATAAAGTGGGGGTCTTGACTTTTTTAAACATT
>DYMC01000286.1 GCA_020721745.1 Lentisphaera sp.
TATATTAATAAAGGGGAAAAGTCAACGTTTGATTCGTAGTTCCATGCTTGAAGTACCTTGCCGATCAGGATTACATGGTTGGCGCGATGTATTTTCATAGTCAATTCGTGAACAAGAATCAAAAGGAGGAGGCGGAAAGCCTCCTCCTTGTCCATCTCCAGGCGGATCGCCTAGAATGGGAAACGGGCACACCTCCTAGATAAACTTGCCGCGTGCAGCGAGCTTTTGCCGCGTGGCGAGGATGTGAGCGCGGTTTTGCCAGTAGTGGCTTTTACCGCCAACTGCACAGACCCAGCCGGAGCCTCGCGCACGCGAACTCAATGATGCGTCGAAGTGGACTGACGCTCCACACACGGGGCATTTTGCCGGGTGAACCGGGTAGTACCCGAACGGTGGACGCGGCGCTCGTTCTCCACCATCCGCGAGATAGGCGCGGACCGCATCCACCGCGGGGCATTGACGCCCCAGCGGGCAGGTACATTCCCCGTTGATCCCCACACGGTGATGGCGCGGGCGAACAGGATCGCCCAGGTCAACGGCGTAGAAGTAGCCTGTGACCATCACGGTTGGCGCATCCGGCTGGACAACAAAAGGCCGGGCGCGCGTAAGTTGTTGTAACATTCATACCTCCGAATTCGAATGGCCTCATCCCCCCGCCATCTTTTCGATGACCGCCAACGTCGCGATGCAATCGCCCAGGGCGGAGTGATCCCCGCCTGCAAGCTTCTGCCAGCGGAAGGAGTTGTGATAGTCGTTCCACTCGCCCACCCATTCGGCATAGCGGAGCATGGCGCAATCGCAGCCGCTATAAGGTAAGTAGGACATGGTGTGGTGCGCCTGCGCGCTCTGGGCCAGCAACCGCAGGTCGTATTCCGCGTTGTAGATCACGAGCAGTTTGTTTCGGACAATATCCTGCAGCCGCGGCAACACTTCAAGAAACGATGGCGCGTTCGCCGCCATCTCTTCCGTGATGTGGTGGATGCGCGCCGCGTCTGGCTCAATCGGGACCATCGGCCTGACCAGCACGTTGTCCATGAGAACATCGCCGCGGCCGTTGATGACTCCGATCTGAACCACCTCGGCTTGCGGGCCGAGGCCGGTGGTCTCGGTGTCCAGGATGACCCAGGAGTCGGGATCGCGCGCCAGAAGAAAGCGCGCCCACATGGACGCGCTTGCGTGCGCTTTGAGGATGTCCGCGCGGTTCATGCGCACACCTCCTCGATGAAGTCTCTTTCGCTCAGGGCCTCGCGCGGCGTGTCGCGCCTGGCCTCGACCTGTTTTCTGATCGTTTCCAGGACGGATCCCTCGACCATCTCCACGATGCCAATCTCGCCGATGGCGTCCGCGATCTCGATGGCCAACACCGTTGGATTGAGGGATGCGACCTGGTTGAATAGGTCAGGATGGGCGGCGCGCAGGTTCGTCTCGATGTATTCCAGGATGTCGCCCACTCCAATACCTGCCGATGAATATTCCACTCGCGTTTCATGGTTGCCTCCACACTCAGATTTCTCTGAAGCAGAGTACACCATTTGCTCAGGGGTGGAAGCTCGTAATCGCAACGGACGCCGCCACTTGCTCAACTGTAACCGCCCGGTTCGTGTCATGCAGAATTTGTCATTTGTGATTAGACCATCAACATTTGCATTGAACGCGCAAATTATTGTGCGGTTTGAAAAGCGATTGGGAAG
>DYMC01000287.1 GCA_020721745.1 Lentisphaera sp.
GCCGCCCCGGCTCGTCGTAGGGCGAGTTGATGATGAGTCGGTCGATGGTGGTCCGCGCCATCGTCACGATTCTTTAACATCTGCGCGCAGGGACCTTATTTTGATTTCAGAGACCCTGCAAGGCGGTTTGGTTGGCTTTTCCAGCGTCACAAACTCATCAACGTCGGCAGTCACTGCGGCGCCAACATGGAGAGCATCCATCGGGGCCACGTCATATACAGAAGCGAGTTTTATTGCCTTTTCCGTCACCTCGGAATCGCAAGGCACATTTTCTGCCGCGTTTTCCAGCACTGCATTCATAAACTGAACTTCTTCCGTCCGTTTATGAAACGTCGGTTTAGGCAGCACTTCCAGTCGCAGAAAATCGCTCACTACCAACCGGCGGTCAGGATCGTCCAATACTTCCATCGCGCGACGGCAAATGCGCTCGTCGCCTTGGAACGCAGCAATCAGGACATTCGCGTCAATATAGGTTCGCTTCATCGTCTTCGATCTCCCCGCGCCGCCGTCTTAACTCTTCCAGTACCTCATCGGCACTTAACAAGGTCATGCCCGCCTGGATCGCCCGAGTGCGCAGAGATAGGAGTTTCCTGCCTAACGGGGTCCGCGGAACAAACTCTTCCGTTATTTCCGGGAACACAACTTTCGTGCTTCGGCTGCTCATGTCCTCTTCACGGACCGGCAGCACCAAGTTGACCCACTGAGCCGCCCTGCGCCTGTCCTCCGGGAGAGGACGCTCACTGCTGCCTGGCCATTCCTGGAGGTATCTCGGGAGAAGGACTCCGAAGGTTGTCTCAGCGGCCCAATCGCTGGTCAGTCGTTCCGTCAATGTCACAGTCATGACCGCTACTCCTCCTCGTACTCAGGCTCAAGGTTATCTATTGTCTCTGATGTCAACAGGTCGAAAAACATCTCCTTTGACGACAAATGAACTTCGTCGAGGTGTTTATCGACATCAGGCCAAGACTCATTTTCTTTTATAGGCCTGATGGAATCTATATCCAACAGAACTCCGCGGACGCTGCCGGTTTCGCCGGGGATGGACACTTCCGCCGGCGATACGATCTGGATGATATGAATCAGGTCGCCTTCTTTGATCTCCGTGCGGAGTTGCACCGGCCGGGTATCGATCTCGTATTCCACCATTTTCAGTTCGAGATTCAGGCAATTGAGGCTCGGCGGCCGATCCAGCTCAATCAGATCAATGTATTTCAACGAGAAACGCTCCAGCCGATCAATCAACCCGGTATCGCGGACAATCTCCATGAGCGTCCGAATATCTTTCGAAAACTTCTCCCATCCCGAATAGGGGCGACGACAACTTAAAGAGACCACATGTTCGCCTATCTGGACCGCCTGATTCCCTCCCTCCAGGCGGATCTTAGGAACGTACTTGAGCATGGGATCACTTTCTACGATGGGCCCCGGAATATCCGCGGAGGACAGGCGAACGACGTTGGGGTACATGTTAGAGAGCGCCTTGAACACAAATCCGGGAAGCAAGTCGGCCACAGACGGCTTTGTGCCCGCGAAGCGGATTTCCCACACCGCCTCAATCAATGGCTCTTTTTTTAACCTTGTGGGGATTTTCTTATTCATTTCCTTTCTCCATGGGGAGTCAACTCCGTTACTCCTCCTCCATCACCTTCAGGCTCTCGATACCGCGGTCGTCCACGATCTTGACCGCGAT
>DYMC01000288.1 GCA_020721745.1 Lentisphaera sp.
ATATAGTATATCTTCAGAGCGTTGAAAATCAATCCGGACTTTGGCTGCCACATACTGGCCATGTTCGCGTTGAGAAGGTGTTAAAACCGTGAAGGAAAATAAAAAGAATTTTGAATGCGGTTCGGAAGGCGCGTTGTCCGGTGTCATAACACGCTGCCTCAGGCTCGACTCGAAGGCTTTTGCGCAATACTGGGCGTTCGCCAAGGCCGCCCCGGAAGACGACAGGCGGCTTTGGCTGGACATGGCCGCGGACGAGAAGTCTCATGTGGATTTCTGGAGGAAATGCCAGAAGATGTCGCTGGAAGGCCATCTTCCGGACATCTTTGATGACTGCGCGGAAATCATTGGAAGGCTTGACGGCGTTCTGGACCGCGTTCCGGACAAGCCTGGCGCAGGTGGCTACGACAGGCACAAGGCAATGCGCATGGCCCTCGACTTCGAGTCTCACCTGCTCATGCCGGAATTCTTCGAAATGTTCAAGCTCTTCTCCGACGGGCACGACGGCATTGTGGAAAATTACAGCTCTCATCTCGAAAAGCTCGTCAGGGCTGTCAACGACTCCCCCGATTTCGCCGACCTAAGATTCTTCACCGAAAACGTCATGGCTCTCTACCGGAAAAGCATGGATCTCGCGATGAAGTCCATCGAAGACCCTCTTACGTCTCTCTTGAACAGGAGGGGTTTCTGGCAGACGGCCATGCCAGTTCTCAACCTCGCCGCCCGCGAGGGGAAGGGGCTGGCCCTGATGATCGCCGACATAGACCATTTCAAAAGGATAAACGACGATCTCGGCCATCCGGAAGGAGACAGGATAATAGCCGGACTGGCAGGAATCATAAAGACCTCCGCCAGGAAATATGACGTTGTCTGCCGTTTCGGAGGAGAGGAATTCATAGTCTTTACAATGGTAAACAGCCTCGACGATGCCTTTGCTGTCTGCGAGAGGATAAGGAGCGCAATAGCCAGCTCCCTGAAGACCGCCGGCGGCAGGCCCGTCACCGCCAGCTTCGGCGCAAAATTCGCAAAAGCCCCCGTCGTCTCAAATCCTGCCCCCTTCATCAACGAACTAATCCTAGAGGCCGACAAAAACCTTTATGCCGCAAAGAAGTCGGGAAGGAACAGAACAGTCGTTTCCTAGCCCGTTTTTCGCGCGAAAAACGGGCTAAGGCGGCGCTTCCTGAGCAGAGATGTATTGAACTGAGGTAATTGCAAAATTGCCTTTGGAACGCCCAGAGGCATCCCGATGCCCTATCGGGATCGGGATCACGAGACTTGCGCGTCCGTAGTTCGGAAGTTCCATAATTCCTGAAAATATCCATTTGTCATAAAGCGTTTGTATTAAACACTTTTCCTGTTATTAACGAGTTTTTTTCTTGTTGCTGCACGAATTCCTCTCGCAACTATGACTTCTGGGATTATCCTAAATTAAGCAGTCGGCCGCATTTGCCGCAGATACGAGGCAGCAAGTCGAGCGTAGCGAGATCCCGAGGCGCAAGCGCTCGGGGATGAAGCTGCCACGTGAGTCACGTTCCCGCGTGAGGCCACGTTGCCGCGGCCAACGCGGCTCACTGTGGCACGTGCCAACGTGGTCACGTGATAGTAACTACTGCAAGTCGCAGCTAACGAAGTAGATGTGGCAAATGCGGCCAACC
>DYMC01000074.1 GCA_020721745.1 Lentisphaera sp.
ACCATCCAAAATTTCTCACGTTTTATTTCAACTTATTTACGATGCATGACACTAGGCGGCATGGAGGTTTTCGGCATATTCCCACGGATTTTATTATTTCAGCTTGCGGAAGCGTGGACAACGTGTTAGATTCCGTTCTCCAAGGAAAACACCCGTCGAAAAACGAGGATAGGTTCTTGCGCAGGGAGACAAAGATGGAGAGGATACTGGACGCGGCCGGCGTCGTGCGGCTCGTTGCCTTGATTTCAGGAGAGATTTTGGATGAATTTCCGGCTGCGAAAATCGCAGATCTCGCTCTGGTAGGCATACAGCTCAAGGGTGTTCCGCTCGCCTTGAGGATACGCGACTTCATCCGGAGGAAGAGAGGGGTGGATGTCCCTCTGGGCAAGATAGACATCAGCATGTATCGCGACGATATCGGAGCGAGGAGGAGCATATTGCGGACCCATGAGACGGAGATTCCATTCAACGTGGAAGGCAAGGCGATTGTCCTCGTGGACGATGTTCTCCACACTGGCAGGACGATACGTGCCGCGCTCGATGCGATAACCGACTACGGCAGGCCCGCGATGATACGTCTGGCCGTGCTGGTGGACCGGGATGCGAGGGAATTTCCCATAGGCGCCGACTATGCCGGGCTCCGCAGACGTTTCGACGCGGGTATGAAGATATCCGTGGGATGGCGCGAACTCGGGGAGGGCGATTCGGTAGTCCTGGATACAATAAAGAAGAGGTGATCAGATGACTGGCTGGAATAGGAAGGACCTGATAGCCATATACGATTTGGATCCGGAGGAGATAAATCTCATTCTGGACACCGCGGAGGAGTTCAAGAAGGTCTCGGGCAGGAGGATAAAGAAGGTTCCGGCATTGAGAGGTAAAACCGTTGTGAACCTCTTTGTGGAGCCCAGCACCAGGACCAGGACATCGTTCGAGCTGGCGGAGCAGAGGCTAAGCGCCGACATCATAAACATCGCGGCGGCGTCGAGCAGCCTGACCAAGGGGGAGACACTTCTGGACACGGCCAGGAACATCGAGGCGATGCAGGTGGACTTCATAGTCATGAGGCATTCGGCCGTTGGTGCGCACTACTTTCTGGCGGATCGGATAAGATGCGGTGTGATCAACGCCGGCGACGGTGCGCACGAGCATCCCACGCAGGCGCTCCTCGACATCTTCACGATACGCGAGAAAAAGGGGAGGATAAAGGGTCTGAACGTGACCATACTTGGCGACATACTCCACAGCCGCGTGGCGCGGAGCAACATATGGGGGCTTCTCAAGCTCGGGGCGAACGTGACCGTGGCCGGCCCCTCGACGCTTGTCCCGCACGAGTTCGACTCCATCGGCGTGAGGGTCTGCGATAATCTGCCCGACGCGCTCGAGGACGCCGATGTTGTGAATCTGCTCCGGATACAGCACGAGAGGCAGAGGGCGGCATTTTTCCCCAGCATTGGCGAATACGCCAGCGTCTTCGGGCTCAATCCGAAGACCATGAGGCATCTCAAGCCGGGCGCGCTGGTGATGCATCCCGGGCCGATCAACAGGGGAGTGGAGCTTGATTCCAAAATTGCCGACGGGCCGCAGTCGGTGATACTCGAGCAGGTGACCAACGGCATCGCCGTCAGGATGGCGGTTCTTTACTTGATATCCAACGCCTTGTCAAGATGAACTCAGACGCGACAATCAGGCAGGTTCTCGTTGACGGCCTTTATCTTCTGGCCCTGATAAATCCGATCAGCAGGATTCTTTCAAAACACAACATACTCGGCGCGCTGATCAGGACAACAGGGATAATTGTCATGACCATAGGCACGCAGATGGCGCTGGATGGCCTGGCCGCGTGGAAAAATGCGGTATAGCCCCGCTCCGGAAGCCATCCCGGCGAGGGGGGTGGTCTTCTGCGACCTGGACGGAACTCTCGTGGATTCCAGAACGGATCTTGCCTCCGCCGTCAACCAGACCAGACTCCAGCTCGGACTGCATCCGCTCCCGCAGGAAAAAATAGTGTCCTTCGTCGGCAATGGCGTGCGGAAGCTCGTGGAGAGGGTGTTCGACGGTGAAGCGGTGGACATCTCTCTCGCGGTCGAGACGGTGAAAGGCAACTATTCCAGATGCATGCTCGACACGACGAAGCTCTACGACGGCGTGGCCGAGGGACTTCGGATGATCCGGGCTGCGAATTTCGCAATTGCAGTTTTGAGCAACAAGACGCAGGCCGAGGCCGAGGCCATACTCGATGGTCTCGGGGTGGCCAGTTTTTTTTCCGCGATAGCTGGCGATGGAGAAGGGGTTCCATTGAAGCCTGATCCGGCGGCGGTGCTGGAAATCGCCGGGAGGCTGCACGCGCCTCTGGCGGACTCATGGATAGTCGGCGACAACTGGACCGATCTGGAATGCGGGCGCAGGGCCGGTGTCAGGCGAGCTTTCGCATCGTATGGGTTCGGAAGCAGGAGGAACGAGGGTTGCGACTTCGTCGCCGAGTCGTTTCTCTCCTTCGCCAGAAGCATAGCCGCCTGATCCGCCGGAAATTGCCAAAGGCCTCTTGTGTGCTATATTCACGGATTCACGGTTCACATCAAATCAAATCGGGGAACTATGCCTATGACTGAGATGAGCGGAAACGGGGAGGCGGCCCGGCAGGCTGGCCCGGACGAGACAAGAAAGATCGGGACCAAAAAGAAGGGTTGCGGGCGCGGATGCCTGATAGCGCTGATCATTGGAGTTGCCGCGTTATGCGCATGCATGGTGATCGGCGGCCTGTTGCTCCTCGTCGCGAGCTTCGCGGAGGACGGTGGTGGAATAGGGGGCAAGCTGAAGTCCTTCTCCAGCGCGAACGACGGCCTCGTGGAGAAATTTGTCGAGGGCGACAGCTCCTCGTCCAACAAGATAGCCCTCGTCGAGATCCGCGGAATGATCACAGGAGCCGACGGAGGAGGGCTCTGGGATGTGGCGGACTCGTCACTGATAGTCCGCCAGCTCGTGCGGGCGCAGAACGATCCTAATGTGAAGGCGGTCCTGCTCTATCTCGACACGCCCGGCGGGGAGGTTACTGCGGCCGACAATATCTACGAGGAGGTTCTCAATACTCGCGATTCCGGCAAGGTGGTCGTCTCATACATGAACACTGTCGCCGCGAGCGGAGGCTACTATGTGGCCGTCGCATCGGACTTCATAATGGCGCACCGCCTCTGCATCACCGGCAGCATCGGCGTGATAATGCAGGCCTACAACTACCACGGGCTCCTCGGCAAGATTGGAGTCCACACCGAGACATACAAGTCGGGAAAGATGAAGGACATGCTCGACGGGTCGAGGCCCAGGACGGAGGAGGAGAAGGTCTTGGCGCAGAAGGTGATAGACCAGATATACGCCGAATTTGTGCGGATAGTGGACGAGGGCCGGGAGCAGCTGACAGCCGAGCAGATAAGGGGCACGGAGATAGGCGATGGCAGGATATTCCTCGGGGCGGAGGCTCTCGAACTGGGAATGGTTGATGCCGTTGGATTCTACGACGAGGCGATAGACAAGACGCTCGAAATCGCCAAGATCAGCCCCGACGACTACAAGATAGTGACCTACAAGAAGGTGATGTCGTTCTCCGAGATATTTGCGAACATGCGGAGCCCGGAGAACAAAATCTCGATAGACTTCGGGAAGGCAAGGGGCTGGGACAGCCTTGTCGAGCCCGGAAGACCATATTTTCTGCCTTCAAGATGAACAAGCACGACAGCGCAAAGGAAATGGAGACCAGGATATCGGCCTTGCAGCGCAGGCTGCGCGCCGGCGGGATTCCATTGCTGCTTATGTTCGAGGGGCCTTCCGCGGCCGGCCGGGGCAGGCTGATCTCCAAACTCATCAACCTCTTCGACTCGAGGGGCTACAGGCTCGTGACCAGTTCGGTGCTTTCCGAATCCGCGGACAAGAGAATCCCCATGCAGAAGTTCTGGATCAACACCCCTGGAAAGGGGAGGATCGCGATATTCGAGAGGACACCATACGGCGAGCTGGTAGAGAGGGCTATGGAGGGCAGGAGCATCAAGCGCCAGTTGAGCCACGTCATGGACTTCGAGCGGACGCTAGCCGCGGACGGGGCTCTGGTGCTGAAGATATTTCTGGACATATCCGCGAAGGAGCAGCGGAGGCGGCTCAAGAAGCTCGATAGGAACAAATGCAGTAGCTGGAGGGTCACCGACGACGACTGGAGGCAGAACCGCAGATTCGAGAAATACCAAGGAAGGATGGAGCGGATCATGTCCGCATCGGATACGGAGTTCGCGCCATGGCTAAGGCTTGACTGCGGCGACCTCAAGGAGGCGAAGGGCGCGTTGTTCGGGATGGTCGCCGGATTCATCGAGGAGAGGCTCGGGGGCGCGAAGCCTTCCGCCACCGTTCCACCACCCAGCCCGGCATCCCGCATCCCGGATTCCCCAACCGACCGCATTGATCTGTCGCTGTCGCTCTCCCGGGAGGAATACGAGCGCCGTCTTGAAGAACTCCAGGAGGAGCTGCTGGATCTGGAGTTGAAGAGCTACAGGAAGAGATTGCCGGTGATCATCGCCTTCGAGGGGTGCGATGCCGCAGGGAAGGGCGGCGCGATAAAACGCCTCACGCAAGGGCTAGACCCGCGCGGATTCGAGGTGATCCCGGTGGCGGCGCCGGACGAGACCGAGAGGAGGCACCATTACCTCTGGCGATTCTGGAGGAGCTTCCCGAAAAAAGGCCACTTCGCGATATTCGACAGGACATGGTATGGCAGGGTGCTCGTCGAGAGAGTCGAGGGATTCTGCTCCGAGAACGACTGGCGCAGGGCCTACGACGAGATAAACGCGATGGAGGAATGCCTCTCCGACAGCGGGGCGGTTCTATGCAAGTTCTGGCTGCACATCTCGCAGGAAGAGCAGCTCAGGCGCTTCAACGACAGGAAGAACAGCGAGTGGAAGAGCTGGAAATTGAGCGACGAGGACTGGCGCAACAGGGAGAAATGGCCCCAATACAAGAAGGCCGTTGACGAGATGCTCGTGCGTACAAGCACGGAGCATGCGCCCTGGACGATAGTCGAGGCCGAATGCAAGCTTTATTCGAGAATAAAAGTGCTTTCGACCGTAATCGAGAGCCTGAAGCGAAAAGGAGCGTGACATCATGATAAGGAAGAGCGGCGAATACACGGTCGAGACCCGCGAGAAGATGAGAGGGGGCGAGGGCAAGGTGAGGATAGAGAAACTCTGGGAGCCGGGAAAGGAGCTCAAGGCGAAGACCAGGCTATTCGCCAGACTCCTGATCGAGCCGGGCTCCGGAATCGGCTTCCACAGGCACGAGAAAGAGGAGGAGGTCTTTGTGATCATCAAAGGCGAGGCCGAGCTCGACGACAACGGTAAGATATCCAGGCTCAAGGCGGGGGACAGCATCCTCACAGGAGGAGGGGCAGGGCATTCGATCAAATGCGTGGGCGACCAAACTCTCGAGGTGCTCGCCGTGATCTGCGAGTATTGACAACGGAATATACTGACACGACAGTAGCGCGAAATTCGACATGGACACCATAAGAGCCATTTTCTCGAAAAGCCCAAAAAGACTGGAATAGAACCGGAGACAAGATGAACATAGACAGACTTCTCAGGACCATGCCGGAGAAATCAGCCTCGGACCTCTTCGTGTTCGCAGGCAAGAGGCCCTTCTTCAAGATAGGCAATTCCATGTCGGAGGCATCTGCGGACGCGATCGCGCTCCAGGAGATAAATGCGTTCGCCGATTCCACCCTGCGCCAGGAAATGAGGAGAAGGCTCGTCGAGAAGGGAAGCTGCGACGCGGGACTGTCCCTTTCACCCACATTGAGATACAGGCTCAACTTCTTCATGCGGCAGGGGCTTCCGGCCTTCGTCGCCAGATTCATACCGACCGTCAACCTGAGCTTCGAGGAGCTCTCCCTGCCATCCACCCTCAGGATCCTTGCGGATAAGCCAAGAGGCCTTATACTCGTGTGCGGCCCGGCAGGAAGCGGGAAGTCCACCACGGTCGCCGCAATGGTCAACCACATCAATGCGAAATTCGCAAAACACATAGTCACCATCGAGGACCCGGTCGAGTATCTGCACGAAGACAAGAGCAGCGTGGTCACGCAGCGCGAACTCGGCTGCGACACATCCGATTTCGCCGAGGCGCTGCGCAACGTGGTGAGGGAGAGCCCCGACGTGATAGTCATTGGCGAGATGAGAGACCTCGACACCATGAAGGCCGCCTTGAACGCGGCCCTCACAGGGCACCTGGTCATTTCCACGGTCCATACCGCCAACGTCACGCTCTGCGTCGAGCGAATAGTCAACCACTTCCCGGACCACCTTCGCGAGCAGGCGGCAAGCGATCTTGCCCTCGCGCTCGAAGGCATAGTCGCCCACCGCCTTCTCCCGTCGTCCGACGGAAGAGCAAGGCTCTATCCTGCCCTCGAGATACTGTTGTCCACGCCGCTGGTCAGGAAGACCATTGCGGACAGGAGCTTCGGCGACATCGAGGAGATAATGAAGCGCGGATACGAGGAGGGGATGAGGACCTTTGCAAGATCGCTCGCCGAAATGTGCAAGGAAGGAAGGATCAGCATCGAGGAAGGATCGCTGGCGGCGACAAACAAGGATGAATTCATCTTCCTGGTCCAGGGCATGGAGAGCGGGGCGGAGACTTTCAGGTTCGACGAGGAGCAGGATGGCGAGAAGCTGCTCAACATGAAGCGGCTGCTCCATTCGGCGGTCGCGAACGACGCCAGCGACCTCCTTATCACCGCTGGCTCGCCACCATGCCTCAGGGTGAACGGAGACATACAGCCTCTTGAAGCCGAAATACTTTTGCCAAACGACACCAAGCGGATACTTTTCGGCATACTCAACCAGAAGCAGAGGGAGATATTCGAGGAGAAACGCGAAATAGACTTCGCCGTCAGCGTGAGCATAAAGCGCAGCAAGGGCGACGACACAGGGAATGAAACCGTATACAGGTTCAGGATAAACGGATTCTTCCAAAGGGGAAATGTCGCCGTCGCCGTCAGAGTCATCCCGAAGAGAATCCCAAGCCCGGCAGAACTCGGACTGCCCAAGGTTCTCGTCGAACTCGCCGGGAAGCGCCAGGGTCTCTTCCTCATGACAGGCCCGACCGGACACGGCAAAAGCACGACTCTCGCCAGCCTCATAGACGTGGTTAACTCGACCAGGGCCTGCCACATAATCACGGTGGAGGACCCGATCGAATACGTCCACGCGAACAAGAAGGCGGTCGTCGAACAGAGGGAGCTGCACTCCGACACACTCTCCTTCTCGAATGCGCTCAAGTATGTCCTAAGACAGGATCCCGATGTCATACTCGTGGGCGAGATGCGCGACCCCGAGACCATAGCCGCGGCATTGACGGCAGCCGAAACAGGACACCTTGTCTTCGCGACCCTGCACACGAACGACTGCGCGCAGAGCATAGACCGCATAATAGACTCCTTCCCGTCGCACCAGCAGAACCAGATCAAGATGCAGCTCTCCGGCAGCGTCCTCGGAATCGTTTCCCAGCGGCTTCTCCCAAAGCGCGACGGAAAGGGTAGGGTGGCCGCCTTCGAGGTTCTTGTCGGAACCCCGGCGGTGAAGGCGCTGATCAGGGACGGCAAGACCCACCTCATCCCCTCCACGATAGAAATGTCCGCAAAAGATGGAATGATCACAATGGACAAGTGCCTCAAGGAGATGTACGAGAAAAACGTCATCTCCCGCAAGGATGCCTTCTCCTACATGGTCTCGCCGCAGGGAAGGTAAGGGGGGCGGGCCCAACTGTTTCAAGATGCAGGATCCGGGATGCAGTATGAAATGGAGGCAAGAGATATGGGTGGAAGGAAGGGGGCTCTTGAATCACAGTGGCCGGCAAATGCCGGTCGCGATAAACCCAAGGCGGCCTGTGGCCGCAACCAAAAAGAATGCCCGATAATTATAAAGGTTTTTAACACAGAACCCTAGAAGTAAGGATCTAAATTAAGCAGTTGGCCGCATTTGTCGCAGATACGAGGCAGCAAGTCGAGCGTAGCGAGATCCCGAGGCGCAAGCGCTCGGGGACGAAGCTGCCACGTGAGTCACGTTCCCGCGTGAGGCCACGTTGCCGCGGCCAACGCGGCTCACTGTGGCACGTGCCAACGTGGTCACGTGATAGTAACTACTGCAAGTCGCAGCTAACGAAGTCGAAGATCCCGAGGCCGTAGGCGCTCGGGATAGATGCAGCAAATGCGGCCAACCCCGGCGGGGTTGAAAATCGCAAAAAAGTCATCAACCCAAAAGGTTGACGGATCAAAAAATATAACAACTTAATTATCATACACTTAAGTAGAAACGCGATTTTCAACTGCTTTTTCTACGTTCAAACAAGATAGAACCATCCATGGGGTCCGCCAGCCGGCATTCCGCCGGAGGCGGGTGAAGCAAGCCTCCTCATTGCATTCGGGGGCTTGTTCGCCTCAGGCGAGCTTTTCGGAAAAGCTCGCCTGCCGGCGAATTCGAGTCCTCTCCCGCGCACCAATATCCAAAATCCCAGTATTTTGGATTTGTCCCCATCGCATGAATCTCTCTTTCTCCACTTTCAAAATGCCAAACGGAGGCTATGTTAATCAAAGGTTAAGACTATGCAAGGAATAGCCCGGAGGGGCGAGTGATGAAAAAACACATCTCACCAGCAATCATGGCCGCGATTTTGTCGCTGCTGTTCTCCACGCCTTTGTTTTCAGAAGACGAGGACTTCTCGATCCGCTTCCGCTCGGGCAGGATAATAGCCGCCGAACTCATCCCGGGAGACAGCACCGCGACCCAGATCAGAAACGTGAACCCACACCAGCCGACATCCAGGATCACCGCCGACGTGGCATACGCCGGCATGGTCGTGATTCTCGATCCGGGCAGGAGCGTGAGCATATACGACTACGAGCTGAAGGATGCCAACGGCCAAAGCTTCCCATGCGTGGCGGTGAAGGAGAAGGACGGCGTCTTCGACGCATCCAAGTGGCTCTACGAGAATGCGCCACAGGCCAACAGATACACATTGCTCTTCAGAGTCCAGCTCCCTCCGCCCAACAAGCCCTTCAGATATGATCTGGTCTTCAACCTGCTCAAGGGCGCCGCCCCCGTCTCGGTGCCATTCGTCCGCCTGAAGGACAAGCCCTTGACCAACCCCGCCCTCTTCCCCGAAACAGGAATAGCGCTGGCATCGGCGGAGCAGATAAGGGACTTCTACGCGAAGATATACAACACCGCGCCGGACAAGCCGGAAGAGAAAAAGCAATAGCAGGATGGCGCAACCCCATGTTCGAAGTCGAAATCACAAGGAACTTCTCCGCCGCCCATAGGCTTGACAACTACAATGGCGACTGCTCGCGGCTGCACGGACACAACTGGATCGTCAGGGTCGCCGCGAAGGCGGAGAAACTCGACAATATCGGAATCTCCGTGGATTTCCGCAAGCTCAAAAACGCACTGGATTCGGTGCTCGCCCCGATGGACCACACCAACCTCAACGAGATTCCGGCCTTCCAAGGGGCGAATCCCACCAGCGAGATAATTGCACGCCACATATACGCCGAAATGTCAAGGGCCATAAACAGCTCCTCGGCGAAAATCGCAAAAGTCACCGTCTCCGAATCCCCCGGTTCAACCGCAAGCTACTACGAATGAAAGGAAAAAAGGCCAGCCACGGCGGCTCCGCGAAATTCGCAGTCTCGGAGACATTCACAAGCATCCAGGGCGAGTCCTCCTTCGCAGGCAGAGTTTGCTTCTTCGTCCGCCTCGCAGGATGCAACCTCGACTGCTCATGGTGCGACACCAGATACGCGAGAAAAAAACAACGGACCATGAGCCTGGGGGAAATATTGGACGAGGCCCTCAAGTCCGATGCAGACCTCGTGGAAATAACCGGCGGGGAGCCGCTCGCCCAGAAGCCGACCCCGCTCCTCTGCTCGAAACTTCTCGACCAGGGATTTGAAGTCCTCCTCGAAACAAATGGCTCGATGCCGACAGGCGTGGTCCCAAAAGGGGTGAAAATCATCCTCGACTGCAAGTGCCCTTCGAGCGGAGAGGCCGGCAAGATGCTCTTTGCGAATTTCGCAAAACTCAGGAAGAAGGACGAAGTCAAGTTCGTCATCGCAGACAGGCAGGACTACGACTATGCAAGGAAAATAATCGGCAGGCATGGGCTCCCCGGGAGGACTGAAAAAATATTCTTCAGCCCGGTTTCAGGCCGTCTGAAGGCGGCGCAGCTCGCCGCATGGATGATCGCCGACCGCCCGCCCGCAATCCTCGCCATCCAACTGCACAAGACAATATGGGGTGACAATGCGAAGGGAAAGTGAGAAAAAAGCGGTTGTTCTTCTCAGCGGAGGCATTGATTCGGCAACATGCCTGGCCTATGCCAGATCGAAGGGATACGAGTGCCATGCGCTCAGTTTCGACTACGGTCAAAGGCACAGGATCGAGCTCAAATGCGCGAAGAAGATTGCAAGGCGATTCCAGGCCATCGAGCATCTGGTCGTCCGTCTGGACCTCCGCAAATGGGGCGGCTCCGCGCTGACGAGCGGAAAAATCAAGGTTCCAAAGGACGGTCTTAAGCCGGGCATCCCCGCCACATACGTTCCAGCCCGCAATATGGTCTTCCTCTCGGTCGCATGCGCATTCGCGGAGGCCAGAGGGATAAACGAGATATTCATAGGCGTAAACTCGCTCGATTATTCGGGTTATCCCGACTGCCGCCCGCAGTTTGTCCGCTCCTTCGAGAGGACGGCCAATCTAGGGACCAAGGCCGGAATTGAGAAAGGGAAAATCAGAATACGCGCCCCGCTCCAGCAAATGGAGAAGTGGCAGATAGTCAAACTCGCCCTCTCCCTCGGAGTGGAAATCGCCGAGACATCGAGCTGCTACGACCCGGCTCCGGACGGCTCCCCATGCGGACGATGCGACAGCTGCGAAATTCGCAAAGAGGCGCTCCGAAAAGCAGTTCCACAAAGATAAAATAGCT
>DYMC01000289.1 GCA_020721745.1 Lentisphaera sp.
TCTATAACGGTAAGACTTACAACATCGCCGGCCAGGAATACACGACCATCAATTCAGCCAGCCCTTATGGACTATATGACATGGCCGGCAACGTCTGGGAATGGGTCGGCGACGACCTGCCCAACATGCATTACCGCATCCTGCGAGGTGGTTCATTCTACACGTATGAAGTCGACCTGCGCAACTGGAAGGAAAATCTGACTGCACCCTATCACTTTGACCCGGACGTTGGATTCCGCTGCGCGAGGTAAAATTGAGAGCGGAGAGAACAGAAACTTTCACCGTCATAGCGAGGAGCGAACGGAGTGAGAGACGAAGCAATCTCCTCACAAGGTGGGGATTGCTTCATCGGGAAGAACGCCCTCCTCGCAATGACGAACACAGTTCCATCCTCTCTAGTTAGCCGCTCTCTTGTTTTAGGAGTTGCTTATGACCAACACCAAATCACCAATGACCAATCACCAACTACCGATCTCCAAAAGAATCGCCCTCTACTGGCCGCTCATCAAAAGTCTGCAAACCGGCCTGTTAATGACCACCGGACTGGCTGGTTATATGAGCGCCCGCTGCCCGATCTTCAACCTCGGCACAATCGCCGGGCTGGCTACCAGCCTGTTCTTGTCTATCAGCGGCAGCACCATCCTGAATATGTGGTGGGATCGCGACATTGATGCCAAAATGGGCCGCACCCAAAAGCGCCCATTGGCTTCGGGTAAGATTACTCCAGGCGAGGCGCTTCGGCTTGGCTTGATCCTATCCATACTTGGCGTAGCAATTGCAGTTGTCATGGATGCCCTGTATGGCTTGATCATCTTTGCCGGGCTGTTCTTCGACGTGGTGGTCTATACCATCTGGCTTAAGCGGCGCACAGCCTGGTCAATCGTATGGGGCGGTGTTGCCGGCGGGATGCCCGTCCTAGCCGGGCGTGTCCTGGGAATAGGGACGATCGACTGGATCGGCATTGCTTTGATGCTGGGGGTACTGCTATGGATCCCGACGCACATCCTGACCTTTAGCATGCGCTACGACCAGGATTACCGGCGCGCCGGCGTACCGACTTTCCCGTCCACTTATGGGTTGCAAACCACCCGGCTGGTGATCGCGGTTTCCAGTGGATTGGCAGCCGTGGCGATGGGTGTTGCTGCCTACGGCATCGGCTTGAGCTGGGGTTACCTGCGTTTGATGGCGGTACTCTCTTTAGGGTTGCTGGCTCTGGCTCTCGCCAGCTTGCTACGCCCCTCCGAGCGTACCAACTTTGGCTTGTTCAAATACGCTTCGCTCTACATGCTCAGCGCCATGCTGATGATGATGTTCTGATTGGAGGTTAACCAATGCAAAAGATGAGTCCACTTGACCGCATCCTGTTCCTGGCAACCGGCCTGTTAGCTGCTTATCAGATTACAGTTGGCATCGAAGGTTCTGCCACCCTGCCGACCATTGCCTATACGGTAGCCTTCGGAGTCTTGCTCGTAGCAGGACTCCTGCTCATCATCTTGGGCTTTGAGGTGCTGGATAGCCCTGTGGTCGTGATCGTTTCGTCCATCATCCCCCTCAGTCTCTCCCTGGGCTTGGTGTGGGAATATCTCCCCGCTTACCGCACCCTTTATCTGGTCTTCGCCATCGCCGGCTTCCTGGCGATCCTGCTCAC
>DYMC01000290.1 GCA_020721745.1 Lentisphaera sp.
CATAAAGGCTAGCGACCCTCCCGGTATCGTTGTTCCAACTCCCTCAACAGGTCGGCTCGTTTCGTCTTGGAACGTGCCTTTCGCATGATTTTCCTGCGGTTGAGCGCTTGGGTTTGGGCTTGTGGCGGTCGTTCCCCACGATACGGAATGAGGTCCATGGCGGTAAACGGCTCAGGATGCAACGCATGCGCATCCAAGACGGGGATGAGGGTTGGACCTTCCAAGACGATCCGGATTCCCGCATGTCGATGCCCATGAATCCGGCGTTCATGGCCTTTCGGTAGCCTGAACCATCGCTCCAGGTCCCCGTTCTCCCGTGGAAGATCCTCGACCCCTTCCCCGGCAAAGAGGCCGGGCCCGAAACTCCCCATGGTCGCCGCCGCATGAACCTTCCAGGGATGGTTCGTTTCTTCCGACAGTTCCGATCGTAGCTCCTCGAATCTTTGTTCCCGATCGGCCTTGGGCCCATTCTCGGGATTCAGGGTTTCCGCCACTTCCCGAACCAACGGCATCATCGAACGAACCTCCGCCTGGAGGGATGCAACGGCCTCCAATCCTCGGTCTATGTATCCCACCAATCGGCTCATGGCCTTTTCCGCTTCCCCCCCTTTTTTCTCCTCCAGGTTCTTCCCCAGGGAGTTTTTCACTTCTTGCAAGCCTTCCGCCATTCTCAACCCAGGCGGTGTCAGAGGTCCTCCACGATCATCATTGAGGATGCCTCGAATGGCACTGCAGTAGTCCAGAACCACCTCGCCGTCTTTCTCCGGCTGAGCCAGCTGCTTCCTCTCAATGTCTCGAAGCCCTCGAACCTTTCGCCTCATCTGGACCTTGGCGTGACTATCCGCCTCCAATAACGGCTTCGCCAGTGCTCGAAGGAAGTGATCGTGACAATAGCGGTGTGGAACACCTGGAAACTCTGCCGCGATGCCCTTGACCAAAGCGTTCTGCTTGTCGGAGATCCAGAGGGCGATGGGCTTGTCCAGCATCCGGACCCATTCGTGGACACGTCCGAGGAACCGGCGCACTTCTTCCAGAGAACTTGATACCAGGGATTCGGCAAACCAGACGCGTTTTTTACGGTATTCCCGTATCACATACAAGGTTTCATGCCCCTTTTCAGGCTGGAGGCCGTCGACCGTCAGAACGAGATTCTCCACATCTCGGTATTCCTGCTGTAGAAGATGACAGTCCTGTTGTCGTGCATTCACCATGGTCTGATATCGCTTGACGTGCTGTTCCAGAGCGTCATCCGAGAGGATTATCTCGTGTTGATCACGAAGTTCTTCTCGGATCTGACGAATAGACCAATGCCGTGCAAACCGACGGTGGCCAATCCACGCGAACACGTCCCAACCGATCAGCCAATACGGGAAGGTGAGAAGGATCTCCTCCTCGGGGCTGATCGTCTTCATGCGCAAGTGGCATCCAGGATTGATACAGGTTTTCAGTCGACAGACCATCTCAGTCGGGCCATAGAAAGTGAAAAACCGGTGAAACCGATGGTCACAGATTTTTAGCCGGCGAAAACAGGCTGGACACTCATCGACGGATGGGGTCAGGGTCACTCGATGGAACTCGGTGTCGGAAGGCCAAGCGTAGCGCATATAATCCTCCTGCTTCCCAATTATCCGAT
>DYMC01000075.1 GCA_020721745.1 Lentisphaera sp.
CCCTGAGGAATTCACCCATCCCGAGACTCTCCCACGCAGTCTTCAGGACAAGCACTGTTCCAAGCTCTGTCTCGTTTTCGTGCTCCACACGGTCGACGAGAACGCCATCGGCGACCTCTTCATCCTCGGATATCCTGTCAACCGGATGGCGGGAGACGACAAGCTTCGTCTCGTCAATCTTCTTCATTATCATGTCAGACCATTTTGCAACCGCCGGGCTGAGGGGGAAAAGCGACTGGTTCCCGGCAAGCCTGTTTTCTATCTCCTGCGCTATCTCCTTGCGTTCCCTCGATGGGACGGGAAGACTCCCCAGGGAAACTATGACTTTCTGCCTGACCCTGCCGCGGGAGTCACGAAAGCTCTTCACGAGCTGGAGGACGGGGCTCCTGTTTATCTTCTTTGTCCTGAAAAACATTGGAATCTCCTTTCCCGTCAAAGATGAACCGCCGGCGCGGGATTTCAAGGGCAAAAGGAAAAATTATTTGATTTTTGGGCACTACAAATCGCTTTCGGGAGGACGTTTTGTTGATTATCAACGGCTTACAACTTGGAAAACGAAGAAATTTGGGCTAAAGCCCGTTTTTCGCGCGAAAAACGGGCTAAATAATTATAAAGATTTTTTACACAGAACCCTAGAAGTAAGGGTCTAAAGGCAGTGGAGGAATATTGATAATCAAATTCCAGTGTCTCGATTTCATCTTGAGGGCTGGCCCTGAACTGTATTTTTGCGGCATGGCCGGATCGGGGATTGAATCTTCGCCGATCCGGGCTATCTTTCGCGTTCGCTTATGATAAACTTCATCTTACAGAAAATATTTGGGACAAAGGCTGACCGCGACTCGCGCAAGCTCAAGCCCGTTGTGGCGAAGATCAACGAGATCGAAGCCTCGTATCAGGGATTGTCAGACGAACAGCTCAGAGCCAAGACCGACGAGTTCAGGGAGCGCATCAGGAAGGGGGCGAGCACGGACGATCTTCTTCCCGAGGCTTTTGCCGCGGTGAAGAACGCCTGCAGGCGCTTAGTCGGCAGGACAATCACTGTCTGCGGCCACGAGCTTGTCTGGGACATGGTTCCATACGACGTGCAGCTGATGGGCGGGATAGCCCTGCACAGGGCTTCGATAGCGGAGATGGCGACCGGCGAGGGCAAGACGCTGGTTGCCACGCTGCCTCTCTATCTCAACGCGCTGACTGGGAGGAACTGCCAGCTTGTGACGGTGAACGACTATCTCGCCCGCCGCGACTCCGAATGGATGGGGGCGGTCTACGGCTTCCTCGGCCTCACTGTCGGATGCCTCCAGAACCAGATGAACTCGGAGCAGCGCCGTGCGCAATACGCATGCGACATCACCTACGGGACGAACAGTGAATTCGGCTTCGACTATCTGCGCGACATGGGCATGGCATCGTCAAAGGCGCAGCTTGTCCAGCGCGACCATTTTTACGCGATAGTGGACGAGGTGGACAGCATTCTCATAGACGAGGCGCGCACGCCTCTTATAATTTCGGGTCCTGTCGCCGTGTCCACGCACCAGTTCGACAAGCTGAGGGAGCCTGTCGCCGAGCTTTTCAAGAAGCAGAGTCTCCTTTGCTCGAGGCTGGTCAACGAGGCCCGCGACGCGCTTGCGAAGGAGGATCTGTCCGACGAGGACAGGGACGATGCGATGCTCAAGCTGCTGCAGGTGAAGTTCGGGATGCCGACGCACAAGCAGCTCATGCACATGCTCGAGGACGGGGACATACTAAAGAAGCTGGAGAAGACCGAGTCGTTTGTCCGCAGCGAACAGAACAAGGGGCTGCTCCACGAGGTTCAGGCCGAGCTTTTCTTCTCGATAGACGAGAGGAGCCACGAGGCGGATTTGACCGAGAAGGGGCGGAACGCGATCAGCCCGGACGATCCGGAGATGTTCGTGCTTCCGGACCTGCTGCTGTCGCTCCACGATATAGACGCGGGCGAGATGGCGGCGGAGGAGAAGGCCAGGCGCAAGCAGGCCTTCCAGGAGGATTTCTCCAGGAAAAGCGAGATGCTGCAGAACCTCTCCCAGCTTCTCAAGGCATACTGCCTCTACGAGAAGGATGTCCACTACGTGGTCCAGGACAACAAGGTCCTGATCGTGGACGAGCACACCGGAAGGCTCATGCCCGGCCGCCGTTTCAGCGAAGGACTCCACCAGGCGCTCGAGGCGAAGGAGAACGTGAAGATAGAGAGGGAGACGCAGACGCTCGCCACGATCACCATCCAGAACTACTTCAGGCTGTATGAGAAGCTTGCCGGGATGACCGGAACCGCCGAGACCGAGGCGAACGAGTTCCATGACATCTACAAGCTGGACGTGACGGTGATACCGACCAACAGGCCGTGTGTGAGAAAGGATTTCAACGACAAGGTCTACAAGACCAAGCGCGAGAAATACAAGGCGATAATACAGGAAGTGAAGGACTGCCACCAGCGCGGACAGCCAGTTCTCCTCGGCACCATATCCGTCGAGGTCTCGGAAATCCTCAGCCGCATGCTCAGGATGGAGAGGATTCCTCACAATGTGCTGAATGCGAAGAACCACCAGTTCGAGGCGGACATAGTGGCCAGGGCCGGGCAGAGAGGCTCGGTGACTGTCGCTACCAACATGGCAGGGCGAGGCACCGACATCAAGCTCGGGGAGGGTGTGGCCGAGCTCGGAGGCCTGCACGTCATAGGCAGCGAGAGACACGACTCGAGGCGGATAGACCGCCAGCTCCGCGGCCGCTGCGCCCGCCAGGGCGACCCGGGCTCGTCCCGTTTCTATGTGTCCCTCGAGGACAATCTCATGAGGCTTTTCGGTTCCGACCGCATATCTTCGCTGATGAGCAGGATGGGGCTCGAGGAGGACGAGGAGCTGGAACATCCCCTGCTCAACCGTTCGATAGAGACCGCCCAGAAGAGAGTCGAGCAGCACCATTTTGCGATGAGGAAGCGCACCCTCGAATACGACGACGTGATGAACAAGCAGCGCGAGGTGATATATGGATTCCGCAAGGAGATATTGCTTTCGGAAAAGCCGAGGGATGTCCTTTTCGAGATACTGGAGAGGGAGATCGAATCCCAGGTAGAGGCCTCCTGCGAGCTGAGCGGGAAAAACGTCGTCGCCATAAAGTCAGACGAACTGCTCGCGTGGCTCAATTCCGTCTTTCCAATCGGATTCACGGGGAAGGACATTCCGTCAATAGTCCCTGACCAGCCCTTCGATCTGGCCTTCTGCGTGGAGAGGATACTTGCCAGGATAAAGGAGACCTACAGGATAAAGGAGTCGGTGGAGACGCCTGAATCCCTGGCCTGGCTTGAGAGGAACATCATGCTCGACGCGGTTGACCGCCTGTGGCAGGACCATCTCTATGCCATGGACCATCTGCGCTCCAGCGTGGGTCTCAGGGCCTACGCCCAGAAGAATCCGCTTGTGGAATATCGCCACGAGGCCTTCAAGATGTTCAGCGAGATGATGGCCGAGATCAACAAGGAGATACTGTCCAACATGTTCCGGTCCGCGACCAAGCTCTCCGTATTCGAGCAGATACTGTCCTCTCTGCCGCAGAACTTCATACATGGGCAGCCGGACCAGTTTGGCTCCGACCCCGCCGCGACGCAGCAGCCGCAGCAGAATCCGCAGCCCCAGTCCCCCGGCATACAGATAACCTTCAAGCGCGAAATGCCGAAAGTCGGCAGGAACGACCCCTGCCCATGCGGCAGCGGAAAGAAATTCAAGAAGTGCTGCGGAAAGTAGGAGCGAAAGCCTCCCCATTGATGTGCGTTTTCTCCGGGAGGGACGGCGGCCCGCCGTCCGGAAGCCGGAGATGCGAAGCAAGAGTTCGGCAAATCCAGTCATTCTTGAGACGTTGCGAAGCTTGCCCGCCCCAATGGCGGGCTTGTCCGCCCCTGCGGCGGGCTCACGTCGGTCTTGTTTTACAAGGAGATAACGAAGGAAAGGAGGTAAGATAAACAGCGGCAAATTCTGTGATTTCCCATTGCCAACCTTCCTTTCTTTTCTTTCTTGCCTCTTTGTAAAAATTGGGCGGGAAGGGCGTCTCCGGATATTTCACGTTTCAAGAACTTTCACGGGCGGATTTGCCGTTGCCTGGTATTTTTTTCGAAAATTCCGTCCTGACGACTTGCAAATTGTTTCATAACGTTTCATATTATTGCAAAAAATTGAAGGAGCCGCATCTTGGACGGGGCCGGGAAATCGAGGAGGCTGTTCACGGAGGAGAGGGAGAAGTTCATCCTGGGCGAGCTTGGCAGGGGGGCGAGGAGTCTGGACGAGCTTTCGGACTCGCTTGGTGTATCGAAGGCGACGGTCCGCCGCGACCTGCTGTCGCTTGAGAGGAGCGGGGTGGTCAGGCGCGTCCATGGTGGTGCGATGCGTCTGGATATGCTTGCCGGCGAGCCGGTGTTCAGCGAGAAGAGGCTGATCCGGGAGCGGGAGAAGGGCGAGATAGCGCGCAAGGCCGCCGTGCTGGTCCGCGACGGGGATGCGATATATCTTGACGGCGGGAGCACGGTCCTTGGGATATGTCCTCTGCTTTCATCGCGCAGGAATCTCTCGATAGTGACCAATTCGCTGATGGCTGCCTCGGAGCTCATGGAGACGGGGCACAAGCTCTTCATCGTCGGCGGCAGGTTCCGTCCTCTCAGCCGCACGATGGTCGGGGCACTCACGGAGAAGACATTGGGCTCGATGAGTTTCGACAAGGCTTTTCTGGGAAGCATTGGCGTGTCCGAGGAGGGCATAAGCACCACGGATCCGGACGAGGCCTACACGAAGGAGCTTGTGATGCGCAGGGCTGCGACGGTGATACTGCTTGCCGACTCGACGAAGTTCGGCAAGAGGTCCATTGCTCTGAGCGGATCTCTTTCGGACATTGATGTGATCGTGACCGACCGCCGGCCGCCGGCCAGTCTGGCGAAGATTCTGAGGAGGAATAATATCAAGGTAATAAAATAAAAAACGAGGACTGAAAATGGGCAACTACTACAGCGACCTGTCTCCGGATTTCGCGAAGAGGAAGATCAAATTCAAGGATATACCCGCCTACGGCTACGACAGGAGTGTGGCCGACGAGGTGAAGGCCGGTCTCTCCAAGGCTGGCATCGCGGAGATATACGAGTGCATGCTGATGATAAGGGAGTTCGAGGAGATGATCCTCAAGCTCAGGACGGGCGCATACGAGTGCATAAAGGAATACGAATACCGCGGGCCGACCCATCTGTCCATCGGGCAGGAGGCCACATCGGCCGGCGCGTGCAGCGTGCTGGAGCTCTCGGACTACATCACGTCCACCCATCGCGGCCATGGCGACTCCATCGCGAAGGGCTACTTCGGGATAATGAGGATGGGGGATGAAGAGCTGCGCACGAGGTGTCCGGAATCCGCCGCTCTTTCCGGGGAAGAGCTTCGCGAGGCGGTGATGGAGGACCATGTCTTCAGGACAATCTCCGAACTCTTCGGGAAGGAGACCGGATACGGAAAGGGCAGGGGCGGCGGGATGCACATATTCGACTTCAGGGTCGGCCATCTCGGGGCCAACGCGATAGTCGGCGGCGGAGTGCCAATCGCGACTGGCGCGGCGATGACGTGCAGGATTGACATTGACAAGTCCAAGCCGCGGAGGGTTGTGTGCTGTTTCGCCGGCGACGGGGCATATGCGAACGGAGTGGTCCTAGAATCCCTCAACTGGGCAAGCCAGGATCAGTTCACCAACCCGAAGATGACAAGCATCGTGAGGGGACTGCCCATAATCTACTGCATAGTGAACAACCATTTCGGGATGACCGGAAGAGCCGAGGGGGAGGTGACCGGGGTTGATTCGCTTGCGAGAAGGGCCGCCGGGTTTGACGACGACAACATGCACGCCGAGGTGGTCAACGGCATGGACGCTCTTGCCGTCCGCGACGCGCTGCTCCGGGCGAGAAAGCTGCTGGACGCAGGAAAGGGCCCTGTCCTACTCGAACTGAACACATACAGATACTACGGGCATTCCCTGTCCGACCCGAGAAATGAATACAGGACCAGGGAGGAGGAGGAGAAGTGGAAGCAGGTTGACCCGATCTTTTCATTCCGGGCGCGTCTCCTCGACCAGAAGATATTCAAGGAGAACGAGCTTGATGCCATAGAGAAGAAGGTCGCCGAAAGGAACGCCCGCGCGGCGAGGAGAGCGGTGGATTCGGCCGATCCCGCCCCGGAGGATGTCATCAAATACATGTATGCGGACTCCTTCTGCGAGAAGGTTCCGAAGGCGTATCAGGTTCTCGACCCGAGAGGGCCGGAGCCGACCGTGAAACGCGACTCCGAGGGAAGATTAAACTACAGGGACGCCATAAAGGAGGGAATTGTCGAGGAGATGAAGCGCGATGCCCGGGTGGTCGTCTATGGCGAGGATGTGGCCGACTACGGCGGGGCGTTCAAGCTGAGCAAGGGGCTTCTCGAATACTTCGGGCGCGGAAGGGTCTTCAACACGCCGATATCCGAGGCGTGCATATGCGGCACCGCCGTCGGAATGGCTATGACAGGCTACCGCCCGGTCGTCGAACTCATGTACATGGATTTCGCCCTGATGGCGTCCGACCAGATATCCAACCAGGCCGCGAAATGGCACTACATGACCGGCGGCAACGTCAAAGTCCCGCTCGTCATCCGCTGCAGCGTAGGCGGAGGCAAGGGATATGGCGGACAGCACTCGCAGTCCCTTGAATCAATGTTCTGCCACATACCGGGAACCTACGTGGCCTACCCGTCCAATCCGTATGATGCAAAAGGCCTGATAAAGACCGCGATACGCGACGACAATCCGGTGGTATTCGTCGAGGGACAGCTTCTCTACGGGATCAAGGGAGTCGTCCCGCAGGAGGAATACCTGATTCCGTTCGGCGAGGCGAATGTGGTCCGCAGCGGCAAAGATCTCACGCTTGTCGTCTGGGGGCCTGCGGTCCAGGACGCGATAAAGGCGGCCGACAAGCTCGCCGAGGAGGGGGTAAGCGTCGAGATAATAGACCCGCGCACACTCGTGCCGTTTGACTGGACCACCGTGGTCGAGTCCGTCAAGAAGACTGGCCGCGCACTCGTCGTGAGCCAGTGCGTTGACATTGGAAGCTACACCGGCGAGATAGTCTCCGGAATAGTCGAGAAATGCTTCGACTATCTCGACGCGCCGGTCTTGAAAATCGGAGCGAAAAATGGCATCGCACCACAGGCCCATAGCCTCGAAAAAGCCTATCTGCCGAGAGTGGAAGACATTGTTGCAGCGGCGAAAAGCATAAAATAAGATCGAGAAGGAATCTAGCATTGGTGAAAAAGAATATGATGGGGTGGAGCAAATACGAACGGAAACAGGCCTGCTCCTGAGCGCATTTACGATGTCGCTTAAAGACAGGCCGTAGTCCATCCCGACTTTGACACTTTGACACTAAAAAAAGGGGCTTACAATGTCCACTCTAGTTCCGATACCCAAGCTGGGGCAGTCCGAGGAGACCGTCAAGATCGAGAAATGGCGCGTGAAGGAGGGCGACAAGATCAAGAAGGGAGACATCCTCTTCGAGGTCGAGACCGACAAGGCGGTGCTCGAGGTCGAGTCGCAGTTCGAGGGAACTCTCCTGAAGATAGTCGTTCCGGAGGGGATTGAGGTTCCGGTGATGAGCACCGCGGCGGTTCTGGGCGAGCCTGGAGAAGCCATTCCAGAGATAAAGGTCGAGGCCGCGAAGGCGGAGAAGGCGGAGAAGAAGTCCTCGGCGGCGGCGGCTCCTGTCCAGAAGCCGGCCACTCCCAAAGCCGCCGCGCCGACTGTATCGGCCGGGGCTGCTCCGTCGTCCGCCCCCCCCGCTCCCGTGCCGTCGGTTCCGGCCTTCAGGCCGAAGCCGAGCCCCCGTGCGAGAAAATTTGCCCAGGACTATCTCATAGACATCGGGGATGTCCCCGGCAGCGGCGGCGGGATTGGTCGCGTTACCGAGGACGACGTGAGACGTTATCTGGAAAGTTCCGGATACCACGGCAGGAAGATAACTCCTTCGGCGTTTAATCTTGCGAAGAAGGAGGGGTTGACCATATTCCAGATAGAGGGGACTGGCGAGGGTGGAAGAATAAGCCTTTCGGATGTGAAGGATGCCGCGAGGGAGAAGCCGAGGGAGCTCTCCACGATGCGCAAGGTAATCGCCAGGCGGCTTTCCGACTCGAAGAAGAGCATACCCCATTTCTATGTGACAACGGCGATTGATGTGACCGGCATGCTGGACTTGAGGAAGAAGCTGAAGGGCGAAGGCGAGAATCTCAGCGTGAACGACTTCATCATCAAGGCCGTCGCGCTGGCGCTAAGGGAATTCCCCATGATGAACGCAGATTGCGATGGAGTCACCGCGAAATACAAGTCGAAGATCAACATCGGCGTGGCGGTCAGTCTCGAAAATGGCCTTGTCGTGCCGGTAATTCGCAACGCCGACAGGAAGGCTCTCGACGAGATTCACGCCGAAGTGGCCGAGCTCGCCGAGGCTGCACGCGCCGGAAAACTGTCGCCGGACAGGATGAAGGGCGGCACTTTCACCATCTCCAACATGGGAATGCTCGACGTGGAGAACTTCGCGGCGATAATCAATCCCGGGGAGTCTGCGATTCTCGCAGTGTCGTCGGCAATCCCGACTCCCGTGGCGCGGGACGGGAAGATCGTCATCCGCGACATGATGAAGGTGACGGTCAGCGCCGACCACAGGGTTGTTGACGGCTCCGATGCTGCGAAATTCGCAAACGCCCTGAAGAAACGGCTGGAGGATCCGGAATCCCTGCTCTGAGCGCGTAATTCGGCAAAAGGACGCGGCTTGTTGAATGCATGCCCTGCCTCCACTTGTTTTTCAGGCATTTCGAGCTAGAATACCTCCTTCGCCTGAATTTCCGTCCAGAGGTAAATATTCACTGAAGACGTTAACTTCGTAACGTCTCAGGAACGACGGGGTTCAGTGAATATTTACAACGGGAGTGTTATGAAGGCGATATATCTTCTTGACGACAAACACTACGATTGGATTTATGGGGAGGAGGAGAGACCCCACTTGTCGGAACTGCTCGAATACGAGATAACAAGGGAGACCAGCGCAAAGCTGGCGTAGGGGGGATGCAGGATACGGGATGAGGTAATTGCAAAATTGCCTTTTTAGGGGAACGCCAGCCTTATGGCTGGCTCTTAAGCCGGTCATAAGACCGGCGTTCCGTCGGCAGTTTTGTAATTCCCTCAGGATGTTTACCCGCCTCGCCAGCACCGAAGGTGGGGCGAGCAAGCTCACGCAGTGCGGAGGGGTTACCCGCCACACGAAGGGCAGGCGGGCAGGATAATTGATTTACGGAAGTGAGCCCACATGAGAAGAATAGTCGATTTCCTGACCAGCGGGATATGGCGGATACCGACAAGGAAGCTGGACAGGCGCAAGTCCTTCATGATAACCCAGCTCAGGACGCTGATCCTGGCGCTAAGGGGTTTCAACGAGGACAAATGCATCTTGCGCGCGTCTGCGCTGACATTCTTCACACTGCTGTCCATTGTCCCTGTCGTAGCCATGGCATTTGGAGTTGCGAAGGGGTTTGGCATGGAATCCCTTCTCGAGAGGCAGCTTGCGCAGAACTTCGAGGGGCACGAGGAGATTTTGGAGCGCGTCATGGAATATTCCAGAAATCTGCTGGACAACGCCAATGGCGGAGTTGTGGCGGGCGCAGGCGTGCTCATGCTTCTCTGGACGGTGATAAAGCTGCTCGGGAACATCGAAAGCTCCTTCAACGACATATGGGGGGTGAAGGAGGGACGTTCGATCGGGAGGAAGTTCAGCGACTATCTCGCGCTGATGCTGATCTGCCCCATCCTCCTCGCGCTGGCGGGAAGCGCCACAGTGCTGGTGGCCACCTATCTTAAAAGACTTACGGACTTCCTCGAATTCTACGGGCTGGTCCTGGCCACGGTGAATCTGGCCGTCAGGACAATGCCCTTCCTCGTGGTCTGGCTCCTGTTCTCCTTCCTCTACATGTTCCTTCCGAACACGGCTGTGCGTCTGCGCCCTGCGATTTTCGCAGGGTTCGTGGCGGGCATATCCTACCAGGCCGTCCAGTTCGCATACATCAACGGCCAGTTCGCCCTCTCGAAGTCCAACGCGATATACGGAAGCCTGGCCGCCCTGCCTTTCTTCCTGGTCTGGATACAGACTAGCTGGCTCATAGTCCTCTTCGGCGCCGAGCTGGCATTCGCCTCGCAGAACGTGGAGACATACGAGTTCGAGCCCGACAGCCTGCGCGCAAGCCCCTCCTTCAAGTTTTCGGTGGCGCTTCTGATTCTTTCAAGGATAGTCCGCGACTTCGAGAAGGGCTTGCCACCTCCCGACGACAGGACTCTCAGCGCCGATCTGGATATTCCGATCAGGCTTACCCGCGACATATTGTTCGAGTGCGAAAAATGCGGACTTCTCTGCGAGGTCGAGTCGGATTCCCGGGGAAAGCTCCTGGGCTACCATCCCGCTCTTGATGCCGACAAGTTCACCGTCGCATTTGTGGCCGGGAAGATACTGGGCCATGGGATGGACTCCATCGCCCAGCTTGAGAATCCAGGGCTTGATAGAACCAAGAGGAAGGTCGCCGCGATGCTCGCGGATATCGCGGAGGGAGAAGGCAAGACCCACATCAGAGATGTCTAGCCGGTTTTTCGCAGGAAAAACGGGCTATGTATGGCAGATTCCGGTAGAGCTCGTCGTGGTCCAGTCCATAGCCGACCACGAACATGTCGGGAATCGTGAAGCCCGCGTAGTCTGCCTCGATGGGAACCGCGCGCCGCGAAGGCTTGTCGAGAAGAACACATATCCTGATGCTTGAA
>DYMC01000291.1 GCA_020721745.1 Lentisphaera sp.
TCCTCTGCACAAAAAATGGCTTTAAGGCGGGTGAAATGGCAAATAATAATGATTTCCGTTTAGGGCAATTGCCCTTGCCCTAAACGGAAATTCCATGACCTTTCGGGTTCTGAATTTTATTCAATGTATTTGCGACGCAGGACACTAGCAAATGGGAGCCTATCATGCCGGCAACGCCTGTAATCAAAATTTTCAACATATTCTACAAAATCTCCGCGATCTGGACTGCATTGAGCGCCGCGCCCTTGAGGAGCTGGTCGCCGCTGACGAATATGTCGAGGCCTTTTTTGTCGTCGCGGGAGCAGTCCTGGCGTATTCTTCCGACTATGCAGTCGTATTTGCCCGAGGCATCTATCGGCATCGGATAGAGTTTGTTCGCCGGATCGTCCTTCAGTTCAACACCCGGAGCCTGGGAGAGAATCTTCCTGGCCTCCTCAGGCGTGACTTCCTCCTCGAATTCAAGATTCAGCGCCTCGGAATGGGCCCTCATCACCGGCACGCGGACGCAGGTGCAGCTCACGCGAAGTGTCGGATGATGCATGATCTTCCGCCCCTCGTTGAGCATTTTCATCTCCTCCTTCGTGTAGCCGTTCTCGAGGAAGGCATCTATATGGGGGAAGAGGTTGAAGGCTATCCTCTGCGGAAGAACCTCCGGCTTCACAAGCGGCTTTCCGCCAAGTAAAAACCTCGACTGCTCCTCAAGCTCGGTCATAGCCTTGGCCCCCGCTCCGCTCGCCGCCTGATACGTAGCGGCGACAAGCCTGACAAGCTTCTTCGCCTTGTGGAGAGGATACACTGCCACGACCATGATTATCGTCGAGCAGTTCGGGTTGGCTATTATCCCCTTGTGCTTCTTGACATCCTGCGGATTGACTTCCGGAACGACAAGCGGGATCTCGGGATCCATCCTGAACGCGCTGGAGTTGTCTATCACCACGGCCCCGTCAGCCACGGCCGCAGCGGCGAACTCCTTCGACCTCGACGCGCCGGCGCTGAACAGGGCGATGTCAATCCCCTTGAAGGATTTGTCGGTGAGCTCCTCGACTGGAAGCTGCTCGCCCTTGAACTTGAGTTTCTTGCCCACTGACCTGCTTGACGCGAGAAGCCTGATGCTCTTGACCGGGAAATTCCTCTTATCGAGGGTCTCGATCATCTCCATCCCGACCGCGCCAGTCGCGCCGACAACAGCCACATTATATCCAGAAGCCATATATTCTCCCCGAGCCAAATGAGACGGCCCTATTTGTTTTTTCCCCAAATCGCCGCATATTCTATTGCGTCAAAGCACTTTTTCAAACTCGAACTGATTTCAAAACTCCGTGTTCGGGGTAAATCCGTTGGAGTTCACAACTTTAGTTGTGTCTTATTATCAACAAGATACATAGCTGAAGTTTACCCGCCTTTGGCCAAGGACTGGCGGGTTTACCCGCCTTCGGCGGCGCCAGAGGTTCACGCGCCGTTCCGTAAGGAAGCGGCTGGTTTACACGCCATGGCGTGCAGCCAGGGCTGTGAACTCCGACTTTGAAATCAGCTCATTGGACATGCGAAAGGAAATAAAGAACATGACTATTCTCCTCACAGGCTCCAGCGGCCTTCTCGGCTCGGACATCGCAATCGAAGCACGGAGAA
>DYMC01000076.1 GCA_020721745.1 Lentisphaera sp.
CCAGCAGCTTTTTGGGAAACAACAGGATCATGCATGTTCCGGGACGTAATATCGTTCCAAATCGAGCTTTGTCCAGCAATTCCCGCAGTAAATCCCCTTGGCAATCCCCCGGCCGAGCCGGGGGATTGCCAAGGGGATTTAGGTTCAATCGCACGGACAGTCCGCAAGCAGGGCCTCGGCGGTCCGGATGTCGGACGAATACGTGATTTTGATGTTCGACGGCTCGCCGGGAAAGACCATTGCCTTGAATCCTGCCGCCTCCATCGCCGACGCGTCGTCGGTGAAGGGCTGTCTTTTTCCATCAGCGCGGCTGTAGGCGAGGGAGATTTCGGAGTATCTGAATATCTGTGGAGTCTGGGCCGCCCATAGGAAGGCCCTGTCAAGGGTTCTCTCTATCCGCCCATGCGTGTCCGCGAGCTTGACTGTGTCCGTGAGTTTCGCCGAGACGACGGCCGAACCGTTCTCCTCCGCGAAGGCGAATGCCTCCGCGACAGTCCTTTCGGTAACCATGGGCCTTGCCGCATCGTGGATGGCGACGAAATCGGGCTTCGAATTTCGCAGCGCATCGAGGCCGGCCCTCACGGAGTCCTCCCTGAGTTCCCCTCCGTCGGAGAAGAGGACGGCTCCCGGGCTGAAATGCTCCGACGATATCCTCTCGAAATCGGCGCGGAGCCTTGTCGGAACGACTATCACGATGCGATCTTTGCATGTCTTCAGAAAGGGAAGCGTGGAGCGTATGAACACCGGGACTCCTGCGATTTTCGCAAGGAGCTTGTTGTCCTTTCCGAAACGTTTGCCGGAGCCTCCCGCCACTATGACGGCGGCATGGGATATTGTGGCGGCCCCGCTCATTTCGAGGCCATGACATCGGGTCTCAATTCGTGGACGAAGTCCATGGAGACCCTGTGGTAGAGATCCATGGTCTGGCGCGACCAGTAATAGTGGTCTATTATACCGCTTATCGGGGCGAGCCAGGTAAGACCGTAGTCGGTCGAGATGGACCAGGTCTGGCCCTTCCATATCAGCTTGCCGCTTTTTGTGTCGTAGACTGCGAGCCTGACCTCGACGTATGCATATGTGAAGAGGAAGAAGTGGAAGTGGTCCTGCGTGAGCACGTCTCCCAGGATGACGGCATCGGAATTCTCCTCCCTTGCGACCCTGAGGGCGTCGGCTCCGCTGTAGGGCTGCGAGGCTCTTCTGTCCGTGTCGTCGAGGCGGGTGCATGTGCCTATCAGGGAGAAGCCCTGGAAGATGGCCTCTCTGGCTCTTGGTCCTGCCTCGCGATACCAGCTTGTGTTGCGGAAGGGATAGACCGTGAAAGTCTGCGGATACTGCTTCGAGAATCCGTGGTTGGCGGAATCCACCTCGCAGTAGGTCTTGTGGTTGCCGAGAACGAGCCTGTGGAAGGTTCCACATGAGCTAAGTAGCGTGGCCAGGCAGAAGAGGATTGTCAAACGGGCGAAACTGCATCTCATTTCCGAGCCCTCCATTCTCTTTGGAATTACCCCGAATATAAATGCGTTGTCTCCAAAATCAAGTTCCTGTGGAATTCCCCGGAAGCATCCCTTTCAGGACCGACGCGATATATCTGCCGACGAACCTGGATCGGTTTCTCACCGCCCCTCTTCCTAGGGCGTCCAGCAGGCGGGATCTGAATTCGGAATACCTGCCGCTCCTGTAGAGGGCGCGGAGCAAATCCTCCGTCTCCTTGCAGAGCAGAAGCGACATCTCGCTTTCGTCGAGCTTGGCCGCGAGCCGCCTGTCCCCTTTCAATGCCTCGGAGAACATCGTGCCCTGTGCGATCACCAGGTCATGGCGCTCCCGCTGGCGGCCCCCCGCACAGACATCGCGGACCTCCCCGATTGGTCCTCCGCAATAGAAGAATCCTGTCCGGGCCATGAGACGCAGAATCAATTCTATGTCCTCCTTGTCCCTCAGGCTCGGATTGTATCCGCCCGCGTCCAGAAAGAGTCTCCGCTCGACGAGGAAGCCATTGTTGTTGCACCATGCCCTGTCCCGGATGTATTCGCCCATCCCCAGGCGATCTCCTCTTTTCTTTCTCCCGGCGATGTCCTTCCAGCGTCCGCTGGGGGTTTTGAACACACCGAAGGACGCGCGCGAATCAGGAGACGCGAGCTCCTCCAGCAGGGATACGCGGGCTGACACCGCGTCAGGATAGAGCATGTCGTCTGAATCAAGGAAGCAGACGTAGTCGGTCCTGGCCGACTCGGCCCCGAGATTCTTGCAGGCGGATTGTCCGGAATTCCTGTCCATGCGCAGCAGCGCGATCCTGCCTCCATATTCTCGATCGAGAGCCTCGGCGCTTCCGTCTGAGGAGGCATCGTCAACCACCACGCATGAGCAGCTTCCATGGGTCTGGGCGAGAACTGACTCGATGGCCGTCCTGACGGTCGGCCACCTGTTGTAAGTGGGGATTATGACTGCCGCGCTTTTCATTGTCCGCCCCCGGCTGTTGTCAGAAGTAGCCTTCCAGAAGCCTTCTTCGGGACGGATGCCGGAGCTTCTCTATGGCCTTCGCCTCGATCTGCCTCACCCTTTCCCTGGTGATTCCGAAGTGTTTGGAAATCTCGACGTGGGTTTTCTGCGAATCGCCCGAGAGCCCGAAGCGCATGCCGATAACCTGCCGTTCGCGTTCGGAGAGCATGTCGAGAACCTCGTCTATCTTCTCCCTCAAAACCGTGAAAGCCGCCTTCTGGACTGGGTTTTCCGAGTTTTCGTCCTCGATGAGGTCGCCAAGGGAAGATTCTCCGTCCTCTCCGGATGGTGCCTGCAGGGAGACCGTCTGCGAGGCCATTCTCTGGAGTGCGCGGACTCTCTCCTTTGGCATGTCGAGCAGCGCGGCCAGCTCCTCCGGTTCCGGTTCGCGCCCTTTCTCCTGTATGAATATCTGCTCCTGGGTGTGCATCCTGGCTATCGTCGCTATCATGTGCGAAGGAATGCGGATGGTCCTGGACTGATCCGCGAGCCCCCTGGATATTGACTGCTTTATCCACCACGTGGCGTAGGTGCTGAACTTGTGCCCGAGCCGGCAGTCGAACTTGTCGAGAGCCTTCATGAGACCTATGTTGCCTTCCTGGATTAGGTCGTTCAGGGACAGCCCCCTGTTCTGGAAATGCTTGGCTATGCTTACGACCAGGCGGAGGTTGGCCTCGAGCATCCTCTTCCTCAGGGATTCCGACTGCTTCCTCAGACGCTCGATGCGTTTCATGGCCGCGGAGAAGTCCTGCCTGGAGACCATGAGCCTCCTGAGCACCTGTTCGCGGATACCATCCTTGCCCGCCGAGCGGCCATCGAGCAGCTTGCCATATTCGATGGCGGCATCAAGCCACTCGTGAATGAACGAGTTCTGAGGCCTGTAGCGTCCAAGAAGGGAGGGAATCTGTTCACCGCTCTTCTTCGCGCCATGTGCGCCCTTCCTGGAATCCTCGCCCAGGGTCTTGTAGGCTTTGGCTATCTCCTTCCGCCATTTCATGAAGTCGGCGAGGAGGGATTCAGGCCTTGCCCCCTTCTTGGCGAGCAGGCCGAGCACCATGAACTTCTCGCATATGTTCTCGGCTGTAGTCTCGTCGAGGATGTTCAGATACTCGTTTGCCACGAAGCCGAAGCGCCGCAGTTCGGACCATATCTCCTCGACGAGCCTGTTGTACTCGTGCATGAGGCTGGACTCGTCCTCGGCGGAAAGGAGCTGGCTCTCGCCCATCTGCCTGAGATACGCCGAGAGGGAGTCCGTATCGGCGAAGACCTCCTCGGAGTCCTCCGGCGCGATCGGTTCCTGTGTGGAGGGCTCCAGGCTCCTGCCCTTGCCGGGTGCATCAGCGCCTTTCTCTGTTCTTTTGCTTCTGTCCATGTTGAAAATATCCGTCCCCCGCCGGGAAAATCAAGTGCGGAAATAATTTGAATATATCCCATAGCGTGGTAAATTCATCCTCCCATACGAGATAAAAAGGGGCTGTAGCTCAGCTGGCTAGAGCGGCTGGTTCGCAATCAGCAGGTCAGGGGTTCGAATCCCCTCAGCTCCACCAATACAAGAGTTCAGCAACACCCGTCATTCTCGATGTGTCACGAAGCTTGTCCGGCCCTGCGGCGGGTTCGTGTCTTCACTGGACTCGGACGTAAATAAATATTTGCAGCCTAGGGAGCAAGGACAGGGCTTGCTGAACTTCATGCGGGTGTCCTTCGATGCAGAAAAAAATTTTAGAATTTGATGTCGTGGTGCTCGGCAGCGGGGCCGCGGGGCTCTCGGCCGCGCTGAAGCTCGCCGAGAAAGGACTCTCCGTCGCAGTGGTTACCAAGAGGGACATCTTCGATACGAACACGCGCTACGCCCAGGGCGGCGTTGCCTCCGTGACAGACAAGGATGACAGTTTCGACGCACACGTGAAGGACACGTTGACGGCAGGGGATCATCTCTGCAAGGCCGATGTTGTCCGCAGGATCGTCGAGGCAGGTCCCGCCGCAATCAGATCCCTCGAGAAATATGGACTGCATTTCACCAAGCGCGGCGAGATCGGCGAAGAGAAGAATGCCTCCGGCTACGACCTCGGCAAGGAAGGGGGGCATTCGGCCAGAAGAGTCCTCCATTCGGGCGATATCACCGGAGAGGAGATCGAGAAGACCCTGGTCGGCGCGTGCAGGAGACAGCCGCGCATAGAGATATTCGAGAACCATGTGGCCGTGGACATCATCACGTCGGCAAAACTCGGATGGATGGGCGAGGACTTCGCCCTGGGCAGCTACGTCCTGGACGCGAAATCGCGGGAGGTCCGGACTTTTGTCTCAGCCGCGACGGTGGTCGCCTGCGGGGGGGCCGGCAAGGCCTACCTCTACTCGAGCAACCCTGATGTCGCCTCCGGGGACGGGATAGCCATGTGCTACCGCGCCCACGTCCCCATCCTGAACATGGAGTTCTTCCAGTTCCACCCGACAATTTTACACCATCCCAAGGAGAAGTCCTTCCTCATAAGCGAAGCCCTGCGCGGCGAGGGTGCCAGACTGCTCGTGAGGGGGGCCGATGGCAGGCTGCGCGAATTCATGGAAAACTACCACCACCTCGGGGCCCTGGCCCCGCGCGACATCGTCGCAAGGGCCATAGACAACGAACTGAAGAGAAGCGGGCAGGAGTCCGCCTTCCTCGACATAACCGGCAAGAGCAGGGATTTCCTCCGGAGGAGATTCCCCGGGATATTCGCCAAGCTCATGTCCCTCGGCATAGACATGTCGAAGGAGCCGATACCGGTGGTCCCGGCGGCGCACTACTGCTGCGGAGGCGCACAGACCGACTACGCCGGCAGGACAAGCATAAGAGGGCTCTATGTGGCCGGGGAGAGCGCCTGCACCGGCCTCCACGGGGCCAACAGGCTGGCGAGCAACAGCCTCCTGGAGGCGCTCGTCGTCGCGAAATTCGCAGCCGAGCATATATCCGCCAATTTCAAGGGGCTCCGCGGCGAACGGCCCAGCGGAAGGATACCCCTGTGGAGAAGCGGAAACGCGACGAACTCGGACGAGCTGGTGGTGGTCTCCCATAACTGGGAGGAGATCAGGAAGTTCATGTGGGACTATGTCGGGATATTCAGGACCAACAAGAGGCTGGAGAGGGCGAAGAACAGGATAAAGAACATCAGGAAGGAAATCGAGAAATACTACTGGGACTTCCACCTCACCAGGGACCTCGTCGAACTCAGGAACCTTTCATCGGTCGCCGAGATAATCGTTGATTCATCCCTCGGCAGGAAGGAGAGCCGGGGCCTGCACTACAACGCCGACTATCCGGACAGGGACCCCGACATGGACGGCGTGGACTCGGTGATAAAAAAACCCTACAGAAGCTGAGGACGGTCCATGTGGCGCTTGACATCTCCGGCATCCCATGATATAATCCAGTCCAGAACATCAACCGAAAGAGAAGGCTTGTAGCCAGACCATGAAAGGAAGGACAGGAAAATTCAGGGCACGGCATTCATACACCTTCACGAGCCTGCCCGGCTCGGCGAGGAAGGTTCTCCTGTGCCCAGACTGCGGAGAGGCGCTTCTCCACGAGGACATCGAGCAGTATCCGGCCTGCCCTTATTGCGGAAGGAAGTTCAAGATGACCAAGGACATGGAGGATTTTATCCTCAACCCCTTCGCCGACCCCTGGAATTTCTCCAGCCAGAGACTCGCGCCCGAAAGCTTCCTGTCGGACGAGGAATGAGCCCCAGAAACACCAGCCTCAAAAAAAATCGATTTTTTTTTTTTTGACTCCTTGACAAATTCTATTTCGGGTGTAGACTCTCCGGCTCTTTTATTCAAGAAGGAATAGTTTCATGCACACGTCTGGAATTCAGGGTTGGATTCCGGGTCTGTGCGACCACTACTCACAACAAATCCGGAGCGGACGAAGAAGATGAAGGTCAAGGCCTCAGTCAAGAAAAGATGTGAATTCTGCCAGATCATAAAGAGAAAGGGCGTGGTGAGAGTCCAGTGCTCGCGAAACGTCCGCCACAAGCAGAGACAAGGCTGACAATCCAACAACAAACTCTATAGGAGCGTAGTATGCCGAGAATCATGGGCGTGGACATACCGGGCAAGAAGAGGATCGAGATTGCCCTCCGCTATATATATGGCATAGGCCCGGCAAGGGCCATGGACATCGTCAAGAAGGCCAGAATACAGGTCGGGACAAAGGCAGACAAGCTCACCGACGAGAACATCTCAAAAATAACCGCCATCCTCCAGAACGACTACACTGTCGAGGGAGACCTCCGCAGAATGGTGGCCCAGGACATAAGGCGCTTGGTCGCCATAGGCTCCTACCGGGGCACGAGACACCGCCGCGGACTGCCAGTGAGGGGACAGAGGACAAAGACCAACGCAAGGACGAGAAAGGGCAAGAGGAAGACAGTCGGTGCCGTCAGGGACAAGACCGAAAGGAAAACGACGGGCGAAGGTTCCGGGATTGGTGCAGCAGCGGCTCCGAAGGCCGGAGCGGCACCCGCAGCCACGAAGGCTGGAGCAGCACCCAAGAAGTAGAATATCGGACAAAATTCACTCAATATAATACTGGTGGGAAAACATGGCATCCGAAGAGAAGAAACAGAGCAAGAAGCCTGAAAAGACAGAGCAGGAGCAGAAAGCGGAGCTGCAGGGTCAGGCGACCCCTGATCAGCAGCCTGCGGAGGGAACTGCGGAAGGTGCCGCCAAGAAGAAGGTCAAGGGAGGCAAGTACGTCCCGTCTGGAATAGCCTACGTCCAGGCGACCTTCAACAACACCAAGGTAACCTTCACCGATCTTCAAGGCAACGTGATATGCTGGGGCACGGCCGGAAAGGCCGGATTCAAGGGATCCAAAAAGAGCACCGCGTACGTGGCGCAGGTGGTCGCCACCGAGGCCGCCAAGAAAGCCCAGGGCTTCGGCATGAGGGAGTGCGAAGTCCGCATAAACGGTCCGGGAGCCGGACGCGAGTCCGCTGTCCGCGGAATAGCCGCCGCAGGGATGGACATAACCGCTCTCCAGGATGTCACGCCAGTCCCGCACAACGGATGCAGACCCCCCAAGAGAAGAAGGGTCTGATGACTTTGGCGTTCGTCTAAATCAATTCAATCACGGAAACATTCCGGGAGGTTCAATAAATGTCAAATAGTGTAGTAGCCCCGTTCCCAATTCCACGCTCGATCGAGCTCGACGAGAAGACGGCCACGGACAAATACGGGAAGTTCACGGTCGCCCCCCTCCAGAGCGGATTCGGACACACCCTCGGAAACACCTTCAGAAGGATACTGCTGTCATCCCTGGACGGAGCGGCCATAAGATCCGTGAAGTTCGACGATGCCGTCCACGAGTTCCAGGCGATGCCCAACGTCGTCGAGGACGTGACGGAGATCGTGCTCAATCTCAAGAAGGTCCTCGTTAAGATGCACACGGACGAGGAGTCCAAGATGCTCGAGATACGCAAGGACAAGTCCGGTCCGGTGACCGCCGCAAACATAGTGACCGACGGAACCGTCGAGATACTCAATCCGGAACAGATAATATGCACACTGGACAAGGACTCGAGGTTCCGCGCCGAAATCGAGATCGGCAGAGGCCGCGGCTATGTGTCCTCTGAAAAGAACAAGAACCCGGAGAAACAGCCGATAGGAACCATCGCGATAGACTCCCTATACAGCCCAGTCGTCCGCGTCAGATACAACGTAGGCATAGCGAGGCTTGGCGAGGCCACCGAGATGGACAGCCTCTCCATCGAGGTATGGACCGACGGCAGGACAGCGCCCAAGGACGCGGTCGAAAGGGCCGCAGAGATACTCAGGGATCATCTCGTTCCCTTCCTCGGCAGCGATGCCATGCCTGAAAAGCCCGTGACCGAGCTCTCCGACGATGAGCAGAAGCAGATCAAGACGCTTTGCTCCAAGCTGGATGACCTTGAGCTTTCGGTCCGCTCCCAGAACTGCCTGAAGAACGCCAACATAAAACTCATCGGCGAGCTCTGCATGAAGACCGAGGCCAAGATGCTGAAATACAGGAATTTCGGCAGAGTGTCACTCGACGAGATAAAGGAGAAGCTCGAAAAAATGGGGCTCTCCCTCGGAATGACATTCCCGGAGAAGATCGTTGCAACAGTTGAAGCCGAGGCGAAGAAGGTCAAGGAACAGATGAAATCCGAGGAGGAATAAGAAGATGCGCCACCGCAAGCACACTTTCAAGCTCGGGCGGAGAAGCGCCCACACCAAGTCCCTGTTGGCCAACCAGGTCTCGTCCCTCGTCCTGTGCGGACAGATAAAGACGACCGTCAACAAGGCCAAGGAGACGAGGCGCATCGCGGAGAAAATGGTGACATACGCCAAAAAAGGCGACCTCCACCACAGACGCCTGGCCATCGCGAAGATAAAGAACAACAACGCCGTCAAAAAACTCTTCTCCGACATCGCCCCTAGATTCGCCAATAGGAAGGGTGGATACACCAGAATGCTGAAGCTCGGCAAACGCACGGGCGACAATGCCGACATGGTCGTGCTCAAATGGATGGATGCTCCCGCAGCTGCGGCTCCGGCTCCGGCCAAAAAGGGGAAAGCCGAGGAAAAGCCTGCCAAGAAGGAAGATAAGAGGTAAATATTCACCGGACCCCGTCATTCTTGAGACGTTGCGAAGCTTGTCCGCCTCTCTCCACAGGAGAGCCGGCGGGCTCGCGTCTTCAGTGAATATTTACTTAGACAAAATGCAAAAACAATGTCTTATCGTATCAAACGCAATGTGTTCGAGCCATTCCAATCCTTCCAATCCGTTTTTGAATTTTGTACACGTCCGAGTTCAGTGAAATGACGGGTTTACTGAACTCTTACCCGGCAGGAGAGTTTTGGTCGTCCGATTTCAACGCCTGCCAGAAGAACGGCGCTCTCGCCAGATTTGTGGTAGGTCCGGACGAAATCTCCATCGCCCCCGCCATGTTCGGGGATCATCAGGAACTCCTTCCCGATCCTTCCGGGACCAGACTGCACAATTACCAGCTCGAAGGAGAGCACCGCATCGAGCTGCATTCATGCTCTCCAAAGTCCGATGTCATGGTCAAAAGACGCTTCGACTTCACCCGCGGATTCATCGAGATAGTCAATGACATCTCGATCAGACGCGAATTCGCGGCGCCATCGCTCTCGGTGGATCCCATCCGGCTCGGACCGGGCTGGAACCTGCTCCGCGTCCTCTCCTGGGACGGCAGGACCGATAGCCCGGAATGGATTGAAAAGCCAGTCTCGCTCAAATCCAATGTCCCGTTCCTGTCAGCCGTCTTCTCCTCCAGCGAAGGACATCTTCTCGGGATAGGTGCTGGCGACGATCTCTGGCGCTGGTGCATAGCGCTTGGAAACGACGGGGCAGGCTCCTCGTTCTCGATAAGAAAAGAAGATGGTCAATGGCGCCTGAGAAGAACAATCCTGCTCTTCAAGGAGGTATCGCCCATTCCACGCAGGGACTTGAGGCTATCCTGGTTCATGTCCTTTTCGAAACCAAGCCGTGATGCCGTCGAGACCGCCGGGGCGGCGGAGTTCCAAGCCGGCCGGACCGATTGGCCCGACCACGCGAAAGCATCCTGGGACGGACGGCTTTCCAAATTCCCATGCCTCCATGCGGACGGGACAAGAAGGCTGTTGAAGAACTTCATCAGGGGTCTGGCCGCCTCCAGGCGCGGTCCGGCACCAGCGGTCGTCAGCGGACTGGACCTGTCCGTCTGCGACTGCTCGTCCCATCTGGGCAGAGGCGACGGGAAAAAACGCCCCCACTGGGGGGTCCTCGAACTGAACAGGTTCAGGAAGTGGGCAGACCGGCAGTTGGCCGCGAATGGCGCCCGCACCAGATTCGCCGCCGCCGAAGGGGCGCTTTTATCCAAAATCCCCTCGTTCAACTTGTAATTCATGCGGCATAATGTAGTTTTCACGTATCCTTGAAAAGACTTTTTGAACTTTCACCGTGAGGAGATCAATGAGAATATCGCCTCTTTTTTTTGCAATCCTATCCTCGGCCATGATAGCGGGGTGCTCAAGCGTGGGGTGCAAGCAGGACTCCCTCAGGCAGGGCATGTCCAAGGACGAAGTCGTCTCCATGCTCGGCACGCCGATCGAGGGCGAGAAATACTGCCGGGAAGATGTTCTCTTCTACTACGACGGCCCCAAATGGTTCGATGGCAGCATCACCTCCGACGAGACATTCCCGCTCGTCTTCGAGAAAGGCAGGCTCGTCGGATGGGGACAGGACTTCTACCAGGAGCATAAGAAGAAAAACTGGTAGTCCAAATTTCGCGCCCTAAAAAATAAGATTGTTGATTATCAGTGGCTTACGCAAATTAG
>DYMC01000077.1 GCA_020721745.1 Lentisphaera sp.
CGTATGCGACGAGGTGCAGCATGTTCTTGTATTTTTCCTTGCTGGGATCAAATTCATAGCCCGTTTTTCGCGAAAAACGGGCTATTTCCTTGTTCCGACTGGACATGCTGGAGCCTCCTTTTGTGTTGCAGGCGTTTTACAGGGGATAAGGACTGAAGTCAAGGCGTTACGACGTCAAATGACGTTACTGTCCCTGGCCTTTGGGCTTGAAGAAGGAGGGGAAGACAGGCAGGTCGGAGCGGGAGATGGCAAGCAGATTCAAGGCATCGTCGAAGAGATTCTCGAATTTGGGCCTGTCGATCGAATGGGTGCCATGCGCCAGTATCGAATTGTTCCTCTCCGCGAGGTGTGCGTTTATCCTGGTGTTTTCCGAGAATCGTTTTCCCATGTCGTCATTGAGGTTGAGAAGCAGTTGGAACGACGCATGGCATCCGAAATGGAGGAGGGTGTCCTCGCGAGAATACTTCAGGATGTATTCCTGCCTAATGGTCTCGGGGATGCATCCGGGGTCGCATTTTGAGTTGTCTATGCCATATTTTTTCAGCGCGATCTTTGCCGTCCTTTCGATTGCGGAGTAGGTTCTTGCCGTGGCATCTTCGAATTTTATCTCGAGGTCGGCCCTTCGGCGGGCGTTGGAGAGGAGGTCGTGGACGAGGAAGAATGGCTCTGTGTCGAACTTCTTCAGCGCCCCGTAGTTTTTCTCGACGGACTCCGTGAACTCCGAGAGATCCGGAAGGAAGGGATTGTCCGACATCGGGAAATCCTTCAGCCTGTCGAAGTTTTTCGAAAACAGAGACAGTGCGGTTTTATGGTTGAAGATGTCCCATTCGTGGTATGCCCTGACGATGGCGGCGAGCAATGAAAGGCTTCTTTTTGCCTTTTCGTCCGTCACCTTGCCTTCAGTTTTGGCAAAGAGCTCCGCGGAATTGGCGTATTGGGCGCAGTCGAAGAGGCGCATGGCGTGTTGGATTTCGAAGTAGGCGAGCTTGTCCCAGGGGTTCTGCAGCGTCACATGCCTCTCCGAGCCGTCGAGAACCACGCCGAGACCGTTTTTGCCTCTTTCTGTCCCTCCGACATAATTGAAGAGGCATGGGAACATTGATGATGCCCATACTACGGCGGCGCTCATGGTTTTTGTTCCTCCGGTGTAGTCCGCAAGACCGGGCCACTGTGCATCCTGCCCCAGCTTGCGCATCGCCCTGGGGACTTCGTCGAGGAGTATTTTTGTGCTTTCGCCTATGTCCGCCTCGTCAGGTGTTACAATGAACTCGTGGTCTATCATTTTTCCAATGCCATCGAAGATTGCGGGCATTATTTTTGCGCTGACCTGCTCCCTGCTGGCCTTTGATACGAAGAATATTATCTTGTCCGGGAGATGCGACTTCACCGAACTGACTATTGGTGCCTCGGCGCCGCCCACGCTTATGAGCATGGTCTTCATGAGAAGGATTGCTCCGGTATTTTGCCTTTGAGAGGCTGAATGATTTTGACATTCAATTCTCTTGCCCTTTTGCGGACATCCGCACCTGTTCTGTCGTTCAGCGGCAGATAGACTGCGAGGAACTTTCTGACGAAGCGCCCTCCTATGGTTCTGCCCCTGTTGTCCAGTTCATCCAACTGTCCCAGAAGTCTTGATTTTGCCCCGCCCCGCTTGCAGGAGACATAGACGGCCTGGACGCCCTGGACAGCCACGATGTCCTCCTCCCTGCCGGGACCGGAGTATTTCGCCCCTATGTTCACCGACCAGCGCAAATCCCTGAACAGCCCGGATTCTGAAGCCGCTTTTGCAACGGCCACTTCCCACCATGCCCCGGAAAAGAAAGATGTGATGAATTTCAGGCTTTCAACAGCCCTTGGATTGTGATTGAGCTCGTCAATCAGTTTCGAGGGGAGGGCGAATCCCATGTTGTTTCTCTCAAGAAGTCCGGCTTCTGCCGCGAGAACGGCACATTCCTGGGGGATGTTCAGGTTCCTGTCCTTTAACGATTTCCATTTTTCAGGCTCTTTCGGCTCGGCTCCATTCTGAAAAAGATCCTTGTTCACGGCCTGCCAGCATCGTCTTTCATCGTCCTGATGCTGGAGCATGAAAGCAGCCGTCTCCGCATATTTCCTCCAGTCTTTTCCGGGAGTGACACGCTCGGATCCATTTGCATATGAAATAGAGTCCACGTTAAGCATGCGGCCGATGGGGCTGAATGAAAAATCCCCATTGACAAGCCTGGGAAGATTTGAAGACGTCCCCCCGTCGGTGAAATGCAGATGTTCCGTGTCCACGTATATGGAGTCAACCTTTCTGGCTGCCGCGGCCTGGTAGGCTCCGATCGACATCAGCTTTGTCCCTCCTGTGAAATTGACGACCGGGGTCTGCTCCAGGCCCAGCGCCTCGTCTATTGCGCAGGCAACAGCGTCGTATGTGTTCTTTATCCCAGGCATTTCCTCCAGGTCAAGATCCTTTTTGAATGCCTCGACCCCGGATTGTCTCGCCGCCTCAATTATCCAGTTGGATCTTTCCTTTGTCTTGCTGGTCCGGACATGGACCACCGACGCTGGCCTCAGTGCAAGAACGGGGAGAAGGTTCTGCACCGTCTCTTCGCTCACGAGCTGTATGAGGCATATCTTTCCACCTGCCACTTTTCAATCCTCCGGTCTTTTGAATTTTTGACACACGGACTTATGGACGCATGGGAAGCAGGAAAACCATCAATTGGCGCCCATCGTCCACTTGTCCATCGGTTTATTAGTCCGCCTATTCGCCAGTCTGGCGGAACCGCAGGCATTTTCCGCTGCCTCACGTCGGCCACGCAAATGCGGAATCCCTGCCTTTGGCTATTTTTATTACCAGTTCAACGGTTTCTCCGGCTTTGCGTTCCGGCGGAACTTTCTCGGTGTTTTGAATTGGCCCTGAAATATCCGTTCCTTCTACCTTTGCCTTCCATCCGCCCTTTTTGGTCTTTTCCTCAAGCAGGACGGCCCTGGTCTTGTCACCTGCCTTATATCCGCTGCTGGTGGCAGGCTGGAATCTTTGGCGTTCAGGGCGGTAGTTTCGGTGCTCTTGGAATTGATGGCGCGTAGGATTTTGAGGGGGAGCTTCGGCATATTCCTTCAATTTGTTCTTGATATGCTCCATCAGTTCCTCATACATGCTTCTGCTTGTATCAACGTCGCGGATCATATCTGACGGGAAAGCGGTTATTCTAATCAACGAACCATTTGCAGAGGGCTCCACGTGATACCAGATTGGCGAAGCAAATCTGGTTTTATCTCCATTACAAGCATCCCTCAGCAGAGGGCGAAGATTTTCCGGGCACTTATGGCAGCCCCTTTGATGTGGCATAGGTTCATTTTTAGGCCCATGTATTTTTCGGGGCAATCCCAGCACAGCCTTGCAGTCCTGATGCTTGTATTTCTGGGCAAACGACTGGACGGCAAAACCGAGACGGTCAATTGCAGTCCAGGGATCGTTCCAAGGAATCCGGATTTCATCCATGATTGCAGTTTTCCATGAATATGGGGCTGCTTGCTCAACAATTCTATTTTCATTTTTGACACAGAAGTTTCTGGCCACCTCCCGGCATTCTTCAAGCGACCACGCATTCTCCCAGACAAGGGAGCCAAAGCCCTTGCGAGCCTTCGAGCCTATTCCCCCAAAACGGCATAGCAAGGAAAGAGCGGCAAGCGCCTGGTTCATGATATCCTCTTCAGAGAAGTTTGCTTTCCCCTTTCTCGCGGAAAGAGAAATACGCCATGTCGCACCACTGTCAAGATAGAATCTGCGGCGCGGTTCCTGCCTAATGACCTCATCCATCCCATACGAAAGATAGAAGAGGCCCTGAGTGCTCCCCCGAGGAGGAGGCATGAGGGCATGAGAAGCTCTGAACGCCGGCTTCGGGGCAAACCCGTCTTTGTAGCTGAAAAATTCCTGTTTCTGCTGTTCCGAAGAGATGATCCTGATCGAAACAAGACTCTTCCCCGTTGAAGTGGAACCCCATATTTGGTTTTCCAAGATTTTCACATTTTCATCAGGAAGAATGCCCCGGTATAAGGTTCTCCACCACCACCGCAGCATTCCGCGCAGCGACGGAACTCTGAGCAATGTGTCTTCTTTATTCTTGTGGTCGGCTCCGCCGAAAAATCCTGGAGTTGCCAGTTTCAAAGTTATGCAATCCTGGACTTGTGTAACGTCGGGCAGGAAGAAACCATATCCGGCAACAGTTTTTGCACCGGCTCCTGAATCAATTAAACCTTTTTTAAGCCAAGCCGCCGCCAAATTCAAATCTTCATCGCTTCCTCTTGCGGTTTTCAAAAGGGAAAATTTGAATGTCGCGCCTTTTTCAGTTGCGATGAAAAAACTTGGCACAGGATTTTTATAATCGTTTCCTCCATGAGGCGTGAGGACATCAGGGACAAGTCTCCATGTATTGTCTGCCGGAACGGCTTGCAGGAAGGAAATCTTCCCTGCCTTTTGCACCTTTTTTCTTGAGATTCCGTGGGCTTTCTCGATGAAATCGTCCAAATCCTTTGCGCCGGTGGGAAAGCCGAAAACAGAGATAATTTTCAGTGAAAGCTCCTTTGCCATATCCTCCTTCTTGCCATCCATCAGCTCTTTCCATTCGAGCCATGCGGCGTGGCCGGCTATGCCTTTGAGGGAGCTTCCCGGTATCATCGGATAATTGAAGAAAGGATGCAGGCAGAGTCCGGAATTTTCAAGGACACCGCCCGCCATATTGACCATGAGACGGCCGCCAAGCTTCAGGGAGAATGTTCTGTCTCCGATGATCGGCATCGGACTGGATGTCCTTTTGGCATTGGCAATGGCGCAGACTTTGTCTATCTGCTCTTTTTTGCTGTTGTCTCCTAAAAAAGTAAGTTTGTCGAGACGCAAAGATGCGGATTCGATCCTGCACAGGTTCTCCGCGCCAAGCAAGTTCCCAACGTCGTCGGCGAAGGTTTTCAGCGGCATCATTCACCTCCTTCATCCCCGCCGGATTTTTTTGCAAATCTGCGGAGATAGTTCAGGAAGGCAAGGGACTCTGATGTCACTCTCCGGAGAGTGTTTGATTCAGAGGCGGCCAGTTCCTCTATGAACACAAGAATATACCTCTTCGCTTTCTTATACCCATCATTTTCCTTTAAATAGACATCTTCAAAATCTTTCTTGTTTTTCCATGCCTCGACTTTTATCAAGTGGTCAATGATGGCGTCAAAGACTTCCTCTTGTCCGCTTTTTCCATCAAACCATTTTGCCGGGATGCCCGGAGGCTCATTTCTTTTTCTCTCTTTTTCCTTTCCTGTCTTGTCCACGGCGAAGGCTGCGGCTCCAAGAAGTCCGTTCTCTCTTATCATGGCGGGAATCTTCTTTACGACTTCGCCATCGTTTACGCCCGCCCATCTGCCCTGCGCTGTGATTGCGTTGTAGGCTCTGATCTGCTCCAAATTTTTCATTTGCAGTTTCTCCTTAAAATATTCGATTGACGCCGTATCGGTCGAAAGACTCGTCTGCGCTGATCATAGGAATGTCCTCAACCAGCGACTGTGCCGCGAGAATCCTGTCGAATGGATCCCGATGGTGGAAGGGCAGTTCTGAAACCCTGTTTTTTACTCCCAGAGCCGGATCCGCGCCGTAGAACCAAAGGAGCACATGTGTGTCTATCATGTATTTCACTGCATGTACTCCTTGAAATCGTCAAGAGGTTGATCGAATCTTTTCGACATCCTTATCTTGCTCTTCATGGCACCGAAGCCGTATCTTTTGGATGCCTTGGCCGTCCTGACTTCATCCTCGACTGGAAATGCAATGACTTCAATTTTCTTGTTGACGTAATCCTTTGGGATCCGCAGGATGCAATCCTGCTTCGTAGGAACTGCAATTTCTCTAAGCATGTCATGCCTCCATTGATTCACTTTTATTCTTGTATCAGGCTTGCGCTGCAATACCCCAGTCCGATGGTTTCGTCGCCCCCCACCTGGACGATATTCCTGGATTCCCCAAGCCTGGCTTTCAACGCTTCAATCCCATTTCCTTTTTTCTGCGCCACTACCGAGTAGAACAGGGTTTCGGACGGAACCTGCTCCTGATTGAAAAGTGCTCCTTTGTCAACCGTCCCTGTGGTGTCATTGACGCGTATCCTTGTCACCACTTCACAAGCCTGTTCGCAGAAATAGGAGAACATCTCATCGGAGACGACGGTAATTCTGCCTTTTGCAAGGTTCCTCATTTCCTCCGGAATATATTTTATTAGTTTTTCTTCAATGCCGGAATCTAGAATATTGATAGATACAAGGCAATATTCTTCGAGAATGATCTTGCCGTCGAGGACAACAGAAGAACCTCCGTGGCAGTTCATCCCGTCAAGTGAAATTTCTTGGATTTCAATATTCGAATCTCTTTTAAATCTCGCAAGAACAAGAGGGGATGTAATCCAAGAAAAAGAGCATCGCGCCGATCTTACCGGAAAAAGAAGAACTCTTGCCTCTCCTACGAGCAAGGAGCCTGCCTTGGCCTCCTTGTCGTCCTGTGAACCGAAGAGTTTCTCAGCTTCTGACTCCTTCTTCCTTATCATGTTTCCCTTTTTGTCAACCTGGCAGTCCGAATTCCACAGATCGGACAGCACTCCCTTCAGAGAGGAGCCGGGAATTATTGGAATTCTAGTGTGCCTTTCCCTCATTATCGGGCAGTCCACCGCGCCCACTGAATTTCCCGCTCCGACATGCAGCGGGGTCCTTGTGAAGATGGCGAGAATTCTTGTCTCCATTTTCCTTCTCCTTATATGATGTTTGGTCTGATTATTGAACATACGCCGATGCCGAAGCCTTTTTCCCCGAAGACGGTTGAACGGCGGTTCCTGACGGTGTCGCCGTCTCCCCCATTCCATGAAAGAGCATTGCTCAAGTCTCTGGCCTCCTCGTGGTTTCCGCACTCGAAGACGTAGCATGATCCGGCCGGGACGGCCAACATGGTTGGCTTTGGTCCTGTCTGCAGATCCCAACCGGAGAATGCCATCGGCTTCCCTATTCTTGCAGCGACAAGTCTTGCGGAGAATTTTTCCGCCTTTTCCACCCGTCTGCGCCATTCGTCACGTGATTCGCCATCATTTCTTGGAAGCTGCCTCCTCGGGAGCATGACGGTTCCGTCCCCGCGGTCAATCCAGTTCGGCAACCAGCCTCCGGGGTGCCCCTGTATTTCAGGATATACCGCCGGGCTGAGGAGTGTCCATCGGAGCAGTGGTTTTCCAACGACGGAGGCCGGAATGACTGAAGCTGGGATGGAGAAGGCGTGGGAGGGTGAATTCAAGAGCGCCATGCCCTGTTGTCCGCCAAGGACAAACGGGATATTGATCTCCTTCGCGATTTCCTTGAACACATCCACGCCGCCCTTCAGGCGGCACGAAACCTGGACGGCCATCCTGGTGGAATGCCTCAGGCGGAGATACTCGGCCTGATACAGCTTTTTATCCTGTGCCGTGCTTGTTTCCGGATCAATCGCGATTCCTATGTTTCTCTCCTCGTCGTAAAGTTCGACTTTCTCCGCCTTGAATGAATTCCCCTTGAGGTATTCGGTGTAGTCACGGGAGGATATCCATAGAGGTGTTTCATTCTTTCCAAGCCTGGAAGAGGAGAAGGCATATTTTAGCGGCGCTGGAATGTTGGTGTCTGATGCATCTGCCAGGCTCATCGGGTGAAGAATCCCATCCTCGTCACATGAAAGATCAAGTGGACAGGGCAGGTATATCTCCTTTTCCTCTTCATCAACAGGGAAGGGACCTGCGCTTTTCAGCGCCCCGAACCTGAATGAACTCTCGCTGTTGGTGTCAACTCCGGGCTTATACTTGTGATTGTGCCCTTCCCACGGTTCCGGAACCGGCCATCTCGAATGGAAGGCGTTTATAAAGGCGTTCCATATCTGATCAGGCCGTGGCCAGTTGGCGCCGAGTCCTGGATCGGAGGCCTCCATCGGGCGGGCGTCGCGCATGAAAATTAGATCACGCGGTTCAATGTGGAACTTATGCTCGGTGCTCATCAGTTTTCACCTCTTGCGCGGTTGATGAATGTTTCAACTAAAAAGAGTTTTCCAAAATCATCGTAACGACCGTCCGTCTGGGCGAGCCACTTCCCGGCGAGATCCAGAAGCTCTTCCTTCTCCCTTAGATTCCTGGCCTGCCGCTGGACGACATGCGCAAACTCCTTTAGGATTGCCTCCTTGAGATTAGCGTCTCCAATGGTGTTGTTCCTGCCGAGCCCGTAAGGGGAAAGCAGTTCCGCAAGGGCGTAGGGGAAACGACCCGACACAGGCGCGTCATCCCCGGACGACCAGCCAGTCATTTTCTTCATGAGCTTCAAGGCGACCCTGCCTTTGTTCTCGTCGTCCCATTTGCATCCCCACTCGAGGATTTCGCCGGAGCGCTTGTAGATGGAGACAGCCAGCGCACCCTTGCCGTATTCCCTTTTGGCCCGTTTTTCGGCCTTGTGTGCTTCTCGGACAAGCATCTGGAGGGGAGCGTTGGAGTGGCCTACCGCAAGGCCTGTCGAGACATCGGCGGCCTTGCCGGGGACAATCAGTGGATATCCGGCGCGCTCCAGGACAAAGCCGTCCTGCTGGATTGCAAGAGCGTAGTTCGACTGATTCGGGACGGCGCTGTCTCCGCGGAAGACAGCCCTGAGTGTTTCCGCACATTCTATTGCACGGTCCGCCGGGAGCATCGCAAGGACATCGTCGCCACCGGAATATATGAGCTGGCCGTCGAAGTTCTCCACGATGCCTGAAGCGAGCCAGGTGGAATAATTCGCGAGCGCCTCGCTGAACTGCAGGTGATATGAAGGAGTCAGCATGCGCCGCAGGCCGGCTTTGCCTTTTTCTTTCAGCAATGGTTCCAAGTATTCACGGGCGTTTTGGGATATCTGGTCGAGGAAGCGCGGAGTCTTTTCTCCCGAGACCCACTTGCCCATGTTGTCGCCGTCCATTGCGAGAATCGCAACATAGCTTCCTCCGTGGCGGTTTTTCTTTGCCACATCTTCGACGGTCTCGAAGTCCGGAAGCTTTTCCCCCGTCTTGTCCTTAAGATATGAAACCTTGTCTGAACGGCACCACAGCCGTTTGATCAGGTTCATGGCGCCGTATCGGTGCCCGGGGCTTGAGAAGAGATTTCCATTGCCTTTTCCGTAAGAGTCAAGAAGATGTTTCCAAAATTTTTCATCCCCGATTACCTCCTCCTTTCCGGACAGAGAGTCTTTCGGTGTTCCTTTATCCCTCGTTCCATCCTCCTTCCTGTCCTCTTTTTCCCACGCGGGGAAATCACGGGTGTTGCGTCTCGCCGCGAGTTTTGCGTCAACAAGGGCATAATGGGCCGACCAGAGGATTCCAGGATTGTTCAATTTCCCCTTTATATCTCCATTTTGATAGTAACGCCTGTCCCTGTCATCTTCTGGCAGCCACTCCTCGGCCAACGTGAGCATGTCTTCGAGTCTTTTTAGTGGTGTCTCCTTGTCAGTCTCCTTGTTCACTGGAAGTTTTGCGAATTCGGCAAGGCATTTTTCTCTTTCCAGCCAGGGCTGGACTGCCCAGGAAATCTGCGGGAACGCCTTGATTTGGAAGTCCCAGCGCCTGCGCCAGTTTTCTAGTCCGGAGCAGGCAGCTTTTTGGGCTTCGGCTGAAATCCAGCTCCAGACAGCATCTCCGATATTTTTGAGTTCATCGCACACTGCCTTTTCAGCTGATTTTGCGAATTCTTGCGCTCTTGACTCCTGAACCAGCGCAAGGAAGCGGTTGGGAAGAGTGGGCGTAAGAAGCCAGTCTGCGACCCTGTTTTCATCCTTTGTCTGTTTGCTGCGTTTCTCCTGCTTCATGCGCTCCCAAGTGGTGGGCATCTCTCTTCCGTTTTTGTCCTTCCATTTGGATGCGTACATTTGATCTTTGTGGAGGATGTCAAAGATTCCATTTCCACGCAGGTTCGGAAATATGATTGAATCGGGGCCTGCTTCATCCGACACCGCCTTCATAGCGTGGGCAATCAGCCAGCTTATCAGATAGCTCCCGCTCCACAGGTCGCGTGTCGAACGCGCCTGTGAGATGAATTCCTGGACGGGGCCGAGCTGGAAGAGCAGCAATGCGGGTTTGATTTTGCCGTTCTCAATGCATCCGGCGAGCGCAGATGTCACCGACATGTGGTTCCAGATCGAATGGTCCGGAATTCTTGAATCCCCTGGGGAGAAGGCGAGGTGTTCGGAGTTCTCAGCGCAGTTTGTTACGGAGTTCTCAAGCCAGCGGCGCCAATATAGGAAAAACTTCACCTGCCAGTCTTGATTCTCGATTCCACCCACCGCAGACTTGAGCACATCGTGTAGATTCCCGGCCTGCTCCCTCATGCTTCTGGATGAAATATATGGCGACGATGACAGCGGGTGTATGAAGGATGATCCGGGCTGGCCATCATATTCCGTGGAGCATTTTTTCTGCGGAAAGACGAACCTCTCTGCAGCGGACGCGAAATGGTCGGCGACTTTGATGTCGGAAACAAGTCTTTTACGTTCATCTTCGTCGGCAAATCCTGCGCCGCTCATGAACTGCCTTGCGGACTCCTCGTGGTTGCGGATATCGAAGGCCTTGTCGGGGGGATCGTGCAGAAATGCTGCAAGTTTTCTTTTCCAAAACTCATTTCTGTCCATAGTCGGGCTCCTTGAATTTCGCGATATTATATTTTAAACCACTTCACATTGCAAGCCTTCCTGACGTCAAATGACGTCAAACGGCATTGCCCCAGTCCAGCGCCCTCTTTGATACTCGAGCCAATTGCAAAACTCCTTTCGCGGGCATGGCAA
>DYMC01000078.1 GCA_020721745.1 Lentisphaera sp.
GCAATTTTTTCGTGTCCTTTCGCGTGTTTCGTAGTTGGCGTGTGGTTATCATTAGCCCGTTTTTCGCGCGAAAAACGGGCTAGAAAAAGCAGTTGAAAATCGCTTCTTTACTTGGATTATTATAATTTCAGAGCAGATAGCCATCCTGGAAGATCCGTTACAAAAGTCAAGACCCCCTTTTATCTTTTTTCTATCACTTTTCCAGGTTCAATGCTTTGAGATTTCTTTGCGCCGAGGCGGCGCAAAGTCCTGGTAGCAATCGGCTCGATCTTTGAATCCGGCATTGTGGATCAGAAGACGTTTCCGAGGAAGACGTTGGAGAAGCCTCTTTTCTCCGCGATGGTCTTGATTTTGCGCAGCGTTTCGGGCGCTGTCGGCGGGGATGAATGGAATTTGTAGTCCGGGTGGTATGCGGTGAAATGGATTGGGATTTTCTTCGAGAGGTTCTGTGCGGTCCAGTCGAGGAAGCCGTCTATCATTTCCGGGCTGTCGTTCTCGCCCGGGATCACCAGATTGGTTATCTCGAGGTGTTTCCCCAGCGAATGGTAGAGAATCATCGCATCGAGGACGGGCTGGAGGGAGGCGGTGGCCAGGCGCGAGTAGAAATCCTCGGAGAAGCCCTTCATGTCAATGTTGGCCGCGTCTATGGACGGGAATATGTCCTTGGCCGCGGTCTGCGAGACATATCCGTTCGACACCATCACGGTGGCCAGGCCCGATCGTTTTGCGATTTTCGCGATGTCCACCATGTATTCGGCCCAGGTTGTCGGTTCGTTGTATGTGAAGGCGACCGAGGCGCATTTCTGGCGGAGCGCCATCTCGACCATCCGTTCCGGCATGACGAATTCCGTCGTCTCGTCGTCCCCGTAGACGCCTCTTGAGAGGTGGTGGTTCTGGCAGAACAGGCAGGAGAGATTGCATCCGTAGCATCCGATTGAGAAGGTGCTGGTTCCGGGGAGGAATTTCTTCAGGGGTTTCTTCTCGATGGGGTCCACGTGGATGGCGACCGGGCGTCCATACGATATGGAGAAGAGCTTTCCGGAGATGTTTCTTCTGGCCGAGCAGAAGCCGCTTCCTCCGTCCGGGACGAGGCATTGGCGCGGGCAGAGCCCGCAGAGGACATCCCCTGCGGGCGCGGCGCTCCACCATCTTGCCTCGGCTTTATGCATTGGCCTTTTCGAAGGAATCCATGAGCTCGACGAGTTTCTTCACGCCTTCGATCGGCATTGCGTTGTATATGCTCGCCCTCATTCCGCCGACGGAGCGGTGCCCCTTCAGCCCGATCAGTCCCTGGGCCTTGGCCTCCTTGAGGAATTTCGCATCGAGCTCCTCGCTGGGCAGGGTGAAGACGACGTTCATTGCCGACCTGCTGTCCTTCTGTACCGGGGTTTTGTAGAGTTTGCTCGAGTCGAGCTTGTCGTAGATGAGCTTTGCCTTGGCGTTGTTGATCTTCTCTATCTCGGCCAGTCCGCCGATCTCCTTTATCCAGTCGGTGACAAGCGCGATCATGTATATCCCGAAGGTCGGAGGTGTGTTGTAGAGCGACTTTTTCTCGATGTAGGTGGAGTATTTCAGCATTGTGGGAACTTTCTCCGCGGCCTTCGCGGCGAAGTCGTTCTTTATGATCACTACGACCACGCCCGAGGGTCCGAGGTTCTTCTGGGCCCCGGCGTATATCAGCGAGAATTTGCTCACGTCCACCCTTCTGGACATGATGTCGCTGGACATGTCCGCCAGAAGGGGGGCCTTGGAATCGGGGAAGCTGGAGTATTGCGTTCCGAATATTGTGTTGTTGCTGGTTATGTGCAGATAGGCGGCCCCGGGGCTGGTCTTCCAAGTGGAGAAGGCGGGAATCCTGTCGTATTTCGTGTCCTTGCTGGATGCGACCACCCTCGTGTCTCCAAAAAATTGCGACTGTTTGATCGCGGCGCTCGACCAGCTCCCGCTGTCGGCGTATTCGGCGAAGGATCCGGGCTTCAGGAAGTTCATTGGTATCATCGCGAACTGGAGGCTCGCCCCGCCCTGTATGAAGCAGACGGAGTATCCATCGGGTATCTGCATGATCTGGCGTATGTTTGCCTCGGCGCGCTCGATGACGGCGGTGAACTCCGATCCCCTGTGGGAAAGCTCCATGATGCCGCATCCGGTCTTGCCGTAGTCGCAGAATTCGCCCTGCGCCCTTTCCATCACCTTTGTCGGAAGCATCGAGGGGCCCGCGCTGAAGTTGAAGATCCTCATCGTCTCTCTCCATTTTTTATTGTTTTGAATTTTCCCTTGGATTCCTTCGGGTAAGCCGTAAGATATTTGCCCCTTGCGAAAAAACAATCTAAAAAAAATATTTTTTAGGCCCGGGCATTTGACTTTGAGCCTTCCGCATGGAATATTAGCAGCTCAAATTTGGCTATAAATGGCTAATAATTTTTTCGGAGCGTTTCATATGCCTAAACTGGTGTGTTTGAGCGGAATGAACAAGGGAGAGGAATTCCCCCTGCAGGAAGGCGAGAACAGCATCGGCAGGAGCGACAGCAGCAAAATCTGCATATTCGACAAGAAGGCGTCGCGCCTCCACTGCCGGGTGATAGTCGAGGGAGACAGGATCTTCGTCGAGGACAACGCCAGCACGAACGGGACGAAGCTGAACAACGACCCGATCACGTCGCGCGTCGAGGCGAAGGTCGGCGACCACGTCCGTCTCGGACAGACTGTGCTGTTGATAAGCGACAAGCCCTTCCTGGTCTCCAGCGATACCGGGAAGCAGAATCTGCAGCACAAATACGACGCGTTGCTTGAGGAGGCCACCTTCCAGGTGACCAAGACTACCGCTCTTAGGAAGATGAGGTCGGAGAAGGATGGTCGCGATGTCGGGTTTCTCTCGTTCTTCCAGAAAGAAGACAAGTAGGAGACCATCGTGGCGACCTTTCGTCTCAAGTCGCTACGTATCCAGTAAACTACGTTCGTTTACAGAATCCGTATTAAAATAAAACGCGAAGATGGAGGTTTCCGCATTTGAAGGAGAAGAGGGACGACTCCCGCTTTGTGGCCGTGATAGCCCCGGAGCAGTGCAAGGGCTGCGGCAAGTGCGTGCTGGCCTGCCCGAGGAAGATACTGAAGATGGGCGCGAGCATCAACAGCTACGGCTTCAGATACGCGGTCTGTATCGAGGGTTCCTGCGCCGGATGCGGAAGCTGTTTCTATTCATGCCCCGAGCCCGGGGCCATCACCATCTATCTTGAAGACGGCCGTCCCGACCCGGACGCGCCTGCGAAGGAGAAAGAGAGATGCCAGAAGAAAAGGAAATGAGAATCCTGCTCAAGGGCAACGACGCGGTTATATACGGGGCTCTCCTGGCTTCATGCGACTGTTTCTTCGGGTATCCGATAACGCCGGCCAGCGAGATTGCCCACAGCGCCGCCCTGCTGTTCCCCAAGCTCGGGCGGGTCTTCCTGCAGGCCGAGTCGGAGATAGCCGCCATAAACATGGTCTTCGGCGCGGCGGCCGCGGGGAGGATCGCGATGACCGCGTCCTCCGGACTCGGCATAAGCCTCAAGCAGGAATGCGTGTCATACATGGCGACGAGTGAAATGCCCGGGGTGATAGTTGATGTCATGCGCGGGGGGCCCGGACTTGGCAACATCGGTCCGGAACAGGGCGACTACAACCAGGTGGTCAAGGGTGGAGGCCATGGCAACTACAAGTGCATAGTGCTGGCGCCGGACTCTCCCCAGGAGATGTGCGACTTCACCTATCTCGCCTTCGACCTCGCGGAGAAATACAGGACGCCGGTCTATGTCCTCTCGGATGGTGTGATAGGGCAGATGCTCGAATCGGTGAAACTGCCTCCGCCTCGCGAGAAAAGGCAGTCCCCGGAATGGTCCCTCACCGGGCCGGGCCGCGCCAACTACGTGACATCAATCTTCCTCGATCACGACGATCTCGAGTCCGTCAACATCAAACTCCAGAGGAAATACTCGGAGATAGCCGCGAACGAGCAGAGCTGCGAATCATTCATGACCGATGGCGCGGAAATCGTCCTGGTCGCATACGGCATAAGCGCGAGAATCGCAAAAAACGCGGTGTCCAACCTGCGCAGGGACGGTGTGAAGGCGGGGCTCCTGCGTCCGACCACGCTTTTTCCCTTTCCGGTACGGGAGATCAGTCTTGCCGCCGAGAAGGCTTCGCATCTGGTCAGCGTCGAACTCAGCAACGGCCAGATGATAGACGACATCCGCCTCGCGATCTCGTGCAGGAGGCCGGTCCACCTCTGTTCGCGCATGGGCGGGAACATGCCTTCCGAAACGGAGATCGAGTCCTTCTGCAGAAAGATCCTCCGGGGAGGTGCCGCATGAGGAAGGTCGTCTTCGGAAAACCCGGTGCCTTCTTCGACCTCTTCGAGCGCAGGCCCGGACAGATAAAGACGAACATGCACTACTGCCCGGGCTGCGGGCATGGGATTCTGCACAAGCTGATCGCCGAGGCCCTGTCGGACCTTGATATGCAGAAGGATACCATAATGGTCTGGCCGGTCGGCTGCTCCGTATTTGGCTACTACTACTTCGATGCCCCGGGCATATCCGTCCCCCATGGCAGGGCGCCCGCCGTGGCGACCGGGATAGTCCGGTCACGCCCTGATTTCAATGTGGTCTGCTACCAGGGCGACGGCGACCTGGCCGCCATAGGCCTCAACGAGCTCATACAGGCGGCGAACCGGGGCGAGAACATCACGGTCCTCTTCGTGAACAACGCCACTTACGGGATGACTGGAGGCCAGATGGCGCCCACAACCCTCCCCGGACAGAAGACGCAGACATCCCCCTATGGCAGGAGCATAGAGAACGAGGGCTACCCGATGAAGATATGCGAGATGGTCTCGGCCCTCGACTCGCCGGTCTATGTCGAGCGCGTGGCTCTCAGCACTCCTGCGCACATACGCAAGGCCAGGGCCGCCCTCAGAAAGGCTTTTTCCTACACGAAGGAGAAAAAGGGCTTCTCCCTCGTCGAGTTCCTGTCCGCATGCCCCGTCAACCTGAAGATGAGCGCCGAGGAGAGCGACAAGTGGATACAGGAGAAGATGATCGCACACTTTCCGCTGGGGATATACAAGGATGTTGGGGCGGACAGGAATCCTAAGACACCCGCCACACCGGAATACGACAAGGCCATCGTGAAGGACATTCTCTATCCGCAGGACGACGAGCTGGGCGCCGGTGCGGTCCCGGCCGATGACTTCATATTCAAAATAAAATGCGCCGGATTCGGGGGGCAGGGGATACTTAGCATGGGGCTCATGATAGCGGAGGCCGCGCACCAGCAGGGATTCCAGGTCACCTGGCTGCCTTCCTACGGTCCCGAGATGAGAGGAGGCACGGCCAACTGCTCGGTGGTCGTCTCGTCGAGAAAAATCCCGTCGCCAATCGTCGAGAAAGCCGACCTGATGATTATATTCAGCCAGCTCGCCATGGACAAGTTCAAGAATGGCATGGAGGACGGCGGAACCATGATCTACGACGAGAACAACGTCGTCTCCCTCGGGGAGAAACCAGCCAACTGCCGCATAATCGGCATGAACGCCTCGGAGATCGCAAAGAACCTCGGCGACGCGAGAATCGCAAACACCCTCATGCTCGGCGCAATGTCCGTGTTCATGAGGAGAATTTCAAGGAGCTCGTTCCTGAAAGCCATCAGAAAGTCCTTCGCCAGAAAGGAAAAAGTCCTCGACATCAACCTCCGCGCCTTCGGCGAGGGGGAGAAGACCATATCCAAGGCCGTCGCTGAAAAAATATGACAAGCGGGGCAATTTCAAAATTGCCTCCATAAGCTGATTTCAACGTGCTCACAAAAAGAATAATCCCATGCCTCGATGTGACAGGCGGAAGAGTCGTCAAAGGGGTGAACTTCGTCAACCTCGCCGACGCCGGAGACCCGGTCGAGGCGGCGAAGGAATACGACAGGCAGGGCGCCGACGAACTGGTCTTCCTCGACATCACCGCCAGCAGCGACGGGCGCGACACGATGGCGGACATAGTCCGCAGGACGGCCGAACAGGTCTTCATCCCCCTCACCGTCGGCGGCGGAATACGCAACATCGCCGACATGAGGCGAATACTCAACGCCGGAGCCGACAAGGTCTCGCTGAACACCGCTGCCATCCTCAACCCGGAAATAATCCGCGAAGGGGCGGATGTCTTCGGAAGCCAGTGCATCGTAGTGGCCATTGACGCCAAAAGGGATGTTTCAGCAAATTCCTGGAAGGTCTATACTCACGGCGGCAGGAGAGCGACAGAGCTCGATGCCGTCGGGTGGGCGGAGGAAGCCGGGAGGCTTGGCGCAGGGGAAATCCTGCTCACAAGCATGGACTGCGACGGAACCAGAAGCGGCTACGACATCCCGCTCAACAAGGCGGTGTCGTCCTCGCTCGACATTCCGGTCATCGCCTCGGGCGGAGCCGGAAGCCTGGAGCACATGGCAGAAGTCCTGCTCGACGGCGGAGCCGACGCAGTCCTGGCCGCCAGCATATTCCACTTCGGACAGCACACTGTCTCCGACGTGAAGACCTTCCTGGCGGGAAAGGGCATAGCGGTCAGGATGCTTCAAAATTGACCTTTTCAGCTATGCCAATCGCGGCAGCAAAGATCGCAATAGCAACGATAAGTGCTCCTACAGCGAGCTTGATGGTAAGAGTTCAGTAAACCCCGTCATTTTACTGAATTCTTACGTATACAAAATGCAAAAACGGCTTGGAATGGATCGAATGCATTGCGTTTGATACGATAAAATATTGTTTTTGCATTTTGTTCAAGTAAATATTCACTGAAGACGTGAGCTTCGCAACGTCTCAAGAATGACGGGGTTCAGTGAATATTTACCATTTCTCTCAGAGCACTGGTGTGAGGAGCGAGGATGCGCGGCAGAGCATCTCGCGTGCGAATCCGCGGTTGATGGTGTCGGAGATGTCGAGTTCGGTGGAATCCTTCATCTCTGCGGCGAACTGGCTGTGGAGGACGCTTATGAAATCCCCTCCCGAGGCGATGAAGTCGAGCTCGTAGTTGAGCTTGAAACTTCTCACATCGCAGTTGCTTGATCCCATTACGGCCCAGGAGCCGTCCACAAGCATAGCCTTCGCGTGCGAGAAAGGCCCGTTCTTGAGGAATATCCTTATCCCGGCGTCCAGAAGCGTGGGATAAAGATTTTCCGTGGCGTATTGGACATACCAGTGGTTGTTCCTCCTCGGAACTATAAGTCTTATGTCTACACCTCTGGCCGATGCCGCGCAGAGCATCTTCCAGAACGGGATGTCCGGCACGAAATAGGGCGTCATCATCCATATTGAGCTTTCGGCCGCCGCGGCGGCCGTGGTGAAAATCCTCTCGGTGCCGTTGTCGCACTGTCCCGGCCCGGAGGCGACAACTCTGAGCGTGGATTCGCCCTGGGGCTCGATCAGCGGGAAAAGGTCGTCGCTGATGAAGCTCGCAATATCCTTCCCGCTGACGTAATGCCAGTCGTTGAGGAAGGCGTATTGGAACTCGCCGACGGCAGGCCCCCTTATCAGACAGTGCAGGTCATGTATGTATCTGTCCTTCGCGCTGAACTTGTCGTCGTTGTCCGAGCTTATGTTTATTCCTCCGACGAAGGCCCTGTCCCCGTCTATAACCATGAGTTTCCTGTGGTTCCTAAGCTGGATGGCGAAGGGTCTGCTGAGATTCAGAATCGAGAACGGCTTCGTCTGGAAGTTGCCGCCGCCAAACTTGAAGAGCCTGTGGCCCGCCTTGAGACTGCCAAACCTGTCGTATATCACCTTCACCCTCACGCCCTGGCGCGACTTTTCCTCGAGCAGGTCGAATATCTCGCGTCCGACGGCGTCGTCCATTATTATGAAGGACTGCAAGTGGACGCTGTTGCGCGCCTTCGATATCTCATCAAGCATCCTTGGATATGCCTTGGTCCCGTCTATGAGCAGTTCGACGCTGTTTCTGGCGAGCGGAAGCGATTCCGGGAGGAGCCTGTCCAGCATCTTGCAGTACCTGGGGTAGTCCCGGCCTGAAATTCTCGGGGACGCGTATCTCCTCTGCACCTCGATGTGCCGCTTCAGCGCCGAATGAATCTGCTCCCTCCTTTTCCGCCTCAGCTTCTCAGCCGCGTCCTTCACTCTCTCGCCGATGGTGTAGACCTTGTTCACGCCGAACAGCAGATAGAAGATTATTCCGGCCAGGGGAAATGTGAACACTATGAAGAGCCAGAGCACCGAGCTTACCGGCTCTTCGCGTTTGTTGTGGAGTATGTGCAGAGCCGTGGCGACGGCCATCATGAGGACGACCACCCCCCAGAAGAACATCGTGAAGGAGTCAGGGAAAAATACAGTCCTGAGCATGCTTCCCTTTTGTTGTATCTTTGCAAAACGCGGGTTGCGGCTTGAGCCGCCCCGAGTATATTAGCGTCAGCCCCTTAAAGTATCGGGTTTTCCGAACCTTTCAAATCAGGGACGCGCCGGAATGACCGAAAATGAAATACTGAAAAACGCCTTCGGGCATCTGGGACAGGCCGGGAACATCGTCCTGCCCCCCGGACACGACTGCGCGGCGGTGGAGACCGCCGGCGGACTCCTGCTCATCGGGACCGCGGACCAGCTGATCGAGGGGATCCACTACGAAAAAGGAACGGCCCCTGCGAAAATCGCAAGGAAGCTTCTTGCGAGGAATCTAAGCGACATTGCCGCATCCGGCGGAGCCGGCAGGCTCTTTGCACTATGCACCGTGGCTCTGGGCGGGGAGGAGGATTGCGGGAAATGGTTTGGACAGTTTTTCCGCGCCCTCGGGCGGGAGGCGTCGAGATGGAAGGTGAGCGTCTGCGGCGGGGACATCGCTAGAAACGCCCGGAACGGGAACACGGTGCTGGCATTGTCCCTCTTCGGTGAGACATCCCGGAAAAAGCTGTGCAGGCGCAGCGGCGCCCGCCCCGGCGACATCCTGTTCGCAACGGGAGAATTTGGCAACTCGTTCAAGAGCGGACATCACCTGGATTTCACTCCGAGGCTGGAAGAGGCCGAATTCCTCTCCGGAAGATACACGAACACAATGATTGACACCAGCGACGGTCTCCTGCTCGATGCGGGCCGCATCGCGGAGGCTTCCGGACTTGGAATCCGGCTCGACACGGCCATGATTCCGTTCCGCAAGGGTGCGACGCTCGAGTCCGCCCTCGGAGAAGGCGAGGACTACGAACTGCTGTTCGCCGTCCGCGAGGAAAGAAGCAGGGCTCTGACCCGGAACTGGCCGTTCAGAACCAGTCTCACCCCCGTCGGGAGCTTCGCGAAAATCGCAAAAGGAAGCATCATCTCGTCCGACGGAGAAGACCTCCTCGCGAAATTCGCAAAAGGCTACGACCACTTCGGAGGCGGGAAATGAGCGGTGAATCGAAAAAAGTCATGGAAGAGACGGCAAGAAGCCTGTCGCCTGAGGAGACTGCGAAATTCGCGGCCGCCCTGGCCCGCCGGACGCCTCTTGGCTCCGTCGTCGCGCTCCACGGGGAGCTTGGCGCGGGCAAGACCGTCTTCGCGAGGGGGTTCGCGCGGGGGCTTGGCATCTCCGAGCCGGTCACCAGCCCCAGCTTCGCCATAGTCCAGGAATACGTCTTCGGGAGGGACGGAAGAAAATGCAGGCTATACCACATAGACCTCTACAGGCTGAATTCCCAGGGCGAGGCATCCGCGTTTGGTTTGGACGAGATATTGTGCGACCCTGATGGAATAGCGCTTGTGGAGTGGGCGGAGAGGCTGGGAGATGGCATCCCGCGCGGGTGCCTTCACGTGAGGATATCCGGCGGCGAAGGTTTTGGCGAGGACGAAAGGAGGCTTGCCGTAAGCGGCGCTCCTTGATTTTTTCCAGTGCCGCGCTAGTGTCCTGCAACATAAAATTCAGGTCATCATGAAGAGAAAAATTTCAAGTCTTCCGAACGACAGGCCGCTGATCGCCCCCTCGATTCTGGCTGCGAATTTCGCAAAGCTCGGGGATGAGCTCGCCGCCGCGGAGGATGCCGGGGCGGACATTGTCCACCTTGACGTGATGGACGGTCATTTCGTGCCCAACATCACGATAGGTCCGCCGGTGGTCTCGTCGTTGCGCAAGTGCTCGAACCTTCCGTTCGATGTCCATCTCATGATAAGCAATCCGCTCAAATACGTCCGTCCCTTTGCGGATGCCGGGGCCGACCACATCACCTTCCACGTGGAGGCGGACGATGATCCCGACCAGGTCTTCGAGGAGATAGCGCTGGCCGGCTGCAGCGCCGGCATATGCGTCAAGCCCGCCACGCCCGCCGAGGAGATAATCCATTGGCTGAGGAAGACCGACATGGTCCTGGTGATGACCGTGGAGCCGGGATTCGGCGGACAGAAGTTCATGGGCGACATGCTTCCGAAGATCCGCACCATAAGGGACTACATATTGAAATACAAGCTCCGCACGCATGTCGAGGTTGACGGCGGGATTGACGCCGGCACCGTGAAACAGGTTTCATCCGCAGGCGCCAATGTGATGGTTGCCGGCACATCCGTGTTCAGGTCGCCTCTTGGATACAAGGGCGCGGTCGCGAAGATCAGGGAGAACGCCGGTGGCCCCGCATAAGAGTTCAGTAGAATGACGGAGTTTTGCAATTGCCACGGCTGCCATGAACCGAGGCGGATGACAGTTGAGCGCTCACAGGAGTATCCCCGTCGGAGGTGTCAACATGCAATTTCTATCCGCACCATCTCATTTCCGTTTAGCCCGTTTTTCCTGCGAAAAACGGGCTAAACGGAAATTGCGTGAA
>DYMC01000292.1 GCA_020721745.1 Lentisphaera sp.
TTTTTTCTTTCTCACACTCTCCGTTTCTGTCCCTTCAGCCTTCAGCATTTCGCCCTCCGCCCTTCCCCCTTCGCCTTACGCCCTACGCCCTCCGCCCTTCCCCCTTCGCCTTACGCCTTAAACGCTGAACGTGACAACATTGAACGTGATAACGTCGAACGTGAAAACGAGATTCCTGCATCCTGTATCCCCCTATCATTTGTATAACTCCTTCAATCTTCCGTATTGCGACTGCGGCGGCACCAGGGCGATGTCCTCTCCCATCGGATTTGGCATCTTCGCATCGGGGTCAATGCCCATGAGCTCGTATATGCTGCCGAAGAGATCCTGAGGATAGACCGGGCGCTCCACCGGGTTCTCCCCCTTGGGGTCGGACTTGCCCAGAACGCATCCGCCCTTGAATCCACCTCCGGCGAGCAGCGCGCTGAAACATTTTCCGTAGTGCTGCCTGCCCCCGTTCCAAGGGCTTTCCTGGGATATTTTCGGCTGCCGCCCGAACTCGCCAGAGCACCAGACTATCGTCGAGTCCAGCAAGCCCCTCCCATGAAGATCCTTCAACAGCGCCGCAAGCCCCATGTCAAGCTGGGGAAGCTTCTGCTTCATAGTCTGAAAATGCCTCTTGTGCGTATCCCATCCGGGACAGTTTATGGTGACATACGGCACACCGGCCTCGACAAGCCTGCGGGCCGCCAGACAGCTCTGCCCCAGCGTGTTCCGCCCGTATGCATCGCGGATTTCGGGCTTCTCTTTGGAAAGATCGAAGACCGCTCCGGCATCGCCAGTTATCAGATCGTATGCCTCGTCGCCGGACTTCCTGAAGGCACTTATCTCCTTGCTCTCCCCGAACTCGCCCTCGAAGGAGTTCAGCCTCCGGAGCAAGTCCTTGTTCCTCTTCTGCTGTTCCTTGCTGATGGACTGGTTCACTATCCCCTCCACTGCGAAGACGGACGCGTTCGGATCGCCTCCGGTGACCAGCGGCCTGTATTTCGGGTTGAGAAAGCCGATCTCGGAAAAACGCCCCTTCGCAACGGGAATGAGGACGTATGGCGGTATCTTGCCCTTGTAGCCGTAGTCGTATCCCTTCATCATGCCTATCACTGCGCCAATCGCGGGAAAGACTTTCCCCCCCGGCTCGCGCCCAGTCTGCATCAGATAGGTCGCCGTCTCGTGCCCATTGTTGCCATGCGTCATGCTGCGGATGATCGAATACTTGTCTGCCACCTTCGCGAGATTGGGCAGGAACTCGCTTATCTCGATGCCGGGCACGTTCGTGGGAATCGCCCTGAATCCGCCATTGTATTCCTCCCCGGCATCTGGCTTCGGATCGAATGTCTCAAGATGCGACGGACCACCCCATAGCCATATCTCTATCACGGATTTCGCCGTCGCCACCCTCTTCGCGGCAGAAGCGGCCATCCTCTCGACCGCCCGCAGCCTGTCGCCAAACGCAAGCGCCCCGAGGAAAAGCCCAGCCCCTCCAATGAATTTTCTCCTCGACATCTTCATATTCGCATCTCCCTTGATCCTTCAGCCTTTAGCCTTCCCGCCGGCTCTCCTGCGGAAATTGGCGGGCAAGCGGCCCTTCGCCCTTCGCCCTTTGCCCTTTGCCCTTCGCCCTT
>DYMC01000293.1 GCA_020721745.1 Lentisphaera sp.
TATTACTACGAGACTTCGAATCGTACTACGAGATTTTAAGGTTTACACTCATTGGCGAGCAATAGAACAAAAAGGAGATCGCCATGAGTGCAAAGAGCCGACGTATAAACCGGCGCGCCTCGCGCAGGCCGCCTGCCAGTGGACGTAAGCCCTCGGACAAAATGACTGTACGCGATGTGATCCTGAGCGGAGACGAACTATTGGCATTTCATCGTCAATTTCAAGGCCTGTTCCAACGCCGCGAGCAGCGGATTTGGTCGCTGCGTTATCTGTGTGGGCAGTTGTCTAACTTGGAGCGCAAGACGATTGAACCGATCGTCCTGGCGCAAAGCGGTGCGGATCCGAATGCGATTCGCGGAATGCAACAGTTCATTGGACAAGGCACATGGGACAGCACCTCCTTGATGATCCATGCCCAAAGTCTGGTGGGAGGCTGGCTGGGTGAAGACGATGGGGTGGTCATTGTCGATGGCAGTGGGTTTCCCAAAGAAGGCAGCCACTCGGTGGGTGTGGCGCGACAATATTGTGGACATTTGGGAAAGATCGCCAATTGTCAGGAAGGGGTCTTCCTGGTGTATGCCAGTCGTCACGGTTATGCGTTTTTGGACGAACGATTGTATATACCGGAAGGGTGGTTTAGCGATACATCTCGCAAGCGACGGAAAGCTTGTGGGATTCCAGAGACGCTGGTCTTTCAGACGGAGCCGGCGTTGGGCTTGGAGATGATCAGTGCACTGGTCGAGCGCGGCGTGATTCCTTTCCGCTGGGTCGCCTGCGATGAAAGTTACGGGAAAATTCCAGCATTTTTGGATGGAATCGCCTCCCTGGGCAAGTGGTACCTGGCCGAAGTCCCCTCCGACACACGTGTCTGGTTGCGGCGTCCTGCGATCGAACCGCCGGGCTGTGGCCCGATGGGTCGGCCCCGTCTTCATCCACGCGTCAAGCCCAGCGCGCCCCGACCTTTGGAGTTGTGTGCCCTGCTGAATCAACTGCCTGCGAGTGCATGGCACAGGCGAATTATCAAAGAAGGCAGCAAAGGTCCGCTGATGGTGGAGTTGGCGTTTGTGCGCGTGACACCTGTGCGCGACCAATTGCCCGGCGCGCGGCTGGGCGATCTTTCGGCGTTCGCTTGGCTCGCCATCCGAAACCAAGTTTTATTTGAGTAATGCCCCTGCCGATTGTCCGCAAGCCGAATTGACCCGCATCACCGGGATGCGGTGGCCAGTTGAAACGGCTTTCGAAGAAGCCAAAGGGGAAGTGGGGTTGGATCATTATGAAACTCGTACCTGGCTGGGCTGGCACCATCACATGCTGCATTCCTTCCTGGCACATTTATTCCTGATGCGTCTGCGTCTCCTGTTTCAAAAAAAAGCCCGGCACTCACCACCGCACAAGCCCGGCAACTGGTCGCCTCTGCCATTGAAGATGAGACCAGGTGCAGACCTGATCTTTTGGACATCCTTCACTATCGCCAATGCCGTAATCATGCCGCCTATTGTTCTCACCGCAAACGAACCCGTTCGCAATCGCACCGACAAATCTCGAAGCGCCGTAAACGCAAAGTCTCGTAGTACCAACCGAAATCTCGTAGTACGGCAAAGTCTCGTTGTAATATTAG
>DYMC01000079.1 GCA_020721745.1 Lentisphaera sp.
ATCGCTTCAGGTAATCCCGATACGCTCCGCGATCGGGACACCTGAGCTTAACGTTGAATATTCATCCTCGTGAATATATATTTATCGTTTTCCAATCCAAAACTGGGGCAGTCTAAATGAGATCATCATCCGCGAGGAAGGCCGAGGTGAGGCGCAAGACCAAGGAGACTGACATAGCCGCATCCATATGTCTGGACGGGAAAGGCGCTTCGATGGTTGACAGCGGGATAGCTTTTCTCGACCACATGCTGGAGCTTTTCTCGAAGCATGGTTTCTTCGACCTCGAACTCAAGGCCAAGGGGGACATAGAGGTGGACTACCACCACACGATAGAGGACATTGGGATAGTCCTCGGCGAGGCGCTGAAGGACGCTGTCGGAGACAAGAAGGGTATAAACAGATATGGTTTCTGCGTGCTTCCGATGGACGAGGCTCTCGCTCTGGTCTCTCTCGATCTTTCAGGCCGCCCGTATCTGGCCTACGACGTGAAGACTCCGATTGACAATGTGAATGGGATTGATGTGCGTCTCTTCCACGAGTTCTTCTATGCGTTGGCGATGAATTCGGGCATGACATTGCACATGAGGCTCCTGGCTGGTGAAGAAGTCCATCACATAGTCGAGGCTATTTTCAAGTGTTTCGCGAAGGCGCTCAGGGCGGCGCTTGACAAGAATCCAAGGGGTGGCGGCATGCTGCCCTCGACCAAGGGAAAACTCTAGGACATACAGGAGAAAGAAGATGATAGATGTAAAGATACTCAGGGATTCACCGGAGCTGGCCAGAACCAGCTGCCGGAGGAGAGGACTGTCCGAGACCATCGTTGACGAGGCGGTCGCATTGGACAGCTCCCACCGCGAGATATTAAAGACCGTCGAGGCGATGAGGTCGGAGCGGAACAGGCTCAGCGCCGAGTGCAGGACCAATCCGGAGGCGAGGACTGCGGTGAAGCATCTGAAGGAGAAGCTTGCCGATGCCGAAGCAAAACTGGCCGATGCGGAGAAGGCGCTGCACGAGAAGATGAGCAGGATGCCAAACCTGCTGTCTCCGGAAGTACCCGACGGCAGGAGCGACGCGGACAACCGCGAAATTCGCAAATGCGGCATCATCAGGGACTTCACATTCAAGCCCAAAGACCATGTCGATATAGGGGAGAAGCTGGGAATCCTGGACATCGAGCGAGGGGCGAAGGTGGCGAAGTCCGGATTCTACTACTGGAAAGGCAAGGGGGCGGAACTCTGCTCCGCTCTTTTCTACTGGGTCCAGAAATCTTTGGTCAAGAAGGGGTTCACCTCGATGTTCACCCCTTGCGTGGCGAAGCTGGACACTCTATATGGAACCGGCTACCTTCCGTTCTTCGAGGACCAGATATACAAGCTGCAGAACGAGGAGCTGGCTCTCATCGGCACCTCGGAGCAGACCCTTGTCGGCTACCATGCCGGAGAGAGCCTCCCCGCGAGCGCGCTGCCTGTGATGCTGACATCTTTCACTCCGTGTTTCAGGACTGAGGCCGGCAGCTATGGCAAGGCGTCGCGCGGGATATTCAGGGTCCACCAGTTCCACAAGGTGGAGCAGATCGTATTCTGTCTTCCGGAGGACTCCGAAAAATACCACCAGATATGCCTGGAGAACGAGGAATACTTCCTGAGGGAGCTCGGAATTCCATACCGGGTGGTTGATGTCTGCGTGGGCGACATGGGCGCTCCGGGATACAGGAAATACGATGTCGAGGCGTGGTTCCCGGGCTTCGGCGGCTACAGGGAAGTTACATCGAACACGAACCTGACGGAATTCCAGTCGCGCCGCCTGGATGTGCGCTACAAGAAGGACGACGGGGAGAAGGGCTTCGTGCATACGATAAGCGCGACCGCGGTCACGGACCGCTTCGCCATTGCGATGCTGGAGAATTTCCAGAACGAGGATGGCTCGGTCACTGTCCCGGAAGCCCTCCGCCCCTTCACCGGATTTGACAGGATAGGATGAACACTCCCGGCATCTTCAAGGAATGCAGCCGCTGCAACGCCAAATGGAGCAGCCGTGAGGAATTTCTTGCGGATACTGGAATAAGCATGGTCGGATACCAGCCCCATTTCGAGGATCTGCAGGCCGGACTATTTCTCTTCAACCACTCCTGCGGAACGACACTCTCCCTGCCAGTCGTCCTTTTCAAGGATCTTCATAAGGGAAAAATATTCGAGGAAAGCAAGAGAGGATCAGCGGACTGTCCCGGATATTGCCTGAATAAATTCAATCTGCGCCCCTGCCCTGCCGAATGCGAATGCGCATATGTCCGCGAGATAATACAGATTATTGCAAAAAGAAGGGGGGTCATTCTATCAGCGGATTCTTGTGGAAGTCGGTGAGCATTTCTCCGCGCGATCTGCCGACGACCAGGAGGTCCTCGATTCTCACTCCCCCGAAGTCTGGATAGTAGAGACCGGGTTCGATCGTGATGACGTTCCCTGCCTTCAGCGCCCTGTCGTTCTTGGGCGAGACCCTTGGGGCCTCGTGGATGTCGAGGCCGACTCCATGGCCAAGGCCATGGAAGAAGCCGCAGTTTCCCCCCTTCATCTTCCCGGTTCTGAATCCTTTCGACCTGAGTTGGTCGAAGGCGGTCTTGTGCAGGTCTGATGCCGGGACTCCAGCCCTCGTCCTTGAGAACGCCTTTTCGCCGGCGGCCTTCACCGCGTTGAAGATTTCGACGAATCTTGGCGTGGTCCTCCACTTGATGAAGGTTCTCGTGATGTCGCCCCAGTATCCGCTTCCAGCGCGCGGGAAGATGTCAATTATGATTGGCCTGCAGGCGATGATCGGTCCGTGCCCGGGATTGTGCGGCTCCGCGGAGTCTCTCCCGCACGAGACGATGGTGTCCTTTGCGACGGCTCCTCCTCCGCTTATGTCCATGTCTATCATGCGTCTGATGAGTTCCGAGCCGAGGGGTTCGCCGTGCCAGAGAAGGATGTTGTTCTTGCCGACGGATGACTCCGCGATTATCTTTTCGGCCTTGCGCATGGCTGCCTCTGCGATCTTGAGCGCATCTGCGATTTTCGCAATCTCGTCTCTCCGCTTGACCTCCCTTTGCGGGAAGAAGGCGCTTTTCGAGGGGGCCACTGGAATTCCACTTGAATTCACCTCCGAGGCCAGTCCTGCCGGGAAGCTGTATGGCACGAGGAGCTTTTCAACGCCGTTCCGCCTGCAGACGGCGGAGATGATTTCGGCCGGTGACTTGTCGTCCGTCTCCATTATTTTTATCCTCTTTCCGCATGTCATCCTTGCACGGTCGAACTCAAGAGGGGAGACGAAGAGGATCTTCTCCCTTGGAAGCTCGATATAGAGGATGGGATCGGGCGCATGGAATCCGGTCGCGTAGAGCAGATCGGAGGATCTCTCTGGAGAATCATATATGGCTTTTGCGGAGATGCCTGCGGACATGCCGCCCCCTTGGATGATGGAATCTTGCGACGCTCTCGATCAAGAAAAAGCGCCGGAGGGACCAGCCCGTCCGGCGCATACATACTCCATGATGGAATCTATTCCATCTTGATGGCTTCGACGGGGCATTCGCTTACACACGCGCCGCAGTCTATGCATTCATCGCCGACCTTGGCCTTCCCCGCTTCCATCTTGATGGTCTCGACAGGGCATGCGCTGACGCATGACTCGCATCCTGTGCACTTTGCGGGATCAACTTTTGCTGCCATTGTTTCTCTCCCCTGTTTTATTGTTGTTTGATGGACGTTAATTTGATTTGTCTAATCTATGGCCTGCCGGAGAAAAGTCAAAAGGAGCTTGTAAAAATTCCAAACAAAAACAGATTATGGGGAGCCAAACGGAGGAAACCGGATGAAGACGCGAAATGGAGACACCGAGGCCGCATACGGGGAGATCGGCCGCTACTATCTGCCGCTCGCGCTGCAGGCGGTTTCGCAGTCTTTCACCTACCCGCTGGTTGCGATCGTTGCCACGCGTGGCAGGGAGGGGTCGTTGAACATCGCGGCGCTGGCGCAGGCGCACATAATACTTTTCTTCCTTCTCAGTCTTGGCGCGGGGCTGGTCACGGCGGGCATGGTCTATTGCGTCAACGGCGAGGGGTTGAGGCGCTTCAGGATGCTGAACCGTCGTTTTACTCTCATGATAGTCGCCGTCCACGGCCTGGTCTGCATTCCCCTCGTGTCGCATATTATATTCTCCTCGATAATGGGATTGGAGGGGGAGCTCTACCGCTCGACCTATCTGGCCTTTCTGCTCTCCCTTCCCTTTCCGATGATGTTCAACTTCAGGAACATCGCGATGGTGGTGCTGTTCAACAACAAGCTGACCGGAAAGGCCTTCTCGGCCACGCTCGGGAGGATAGTCCTGACAGTGCTCCTGTCAATAGTCCTCACTTTCTCGGGCCTGACCGGGATATTCTGGGCCGCGGTATGCCAGACGATTCCCATAGTTTTGGAGGTGATACTGATGAACCATTTCGCGAAGGAATCTCTGGGGAAGCTGAGGTTGAAGGAGGGGGACTGTCCGCCGATCGGCGAGATGGCAACGCTCACGTTCAGCTTCTCGGCGGGCAAGATGATGATGGCCTTTTCGGCGTATGCCGTGGCCGGTTTCGCGGCCCGGGCGCCGGAGCCCGGAATCATGCTGCCGGTCTATTACGCGGCGGTCGGGATCATGAACCCGCTGGCGTTCGCGGCAAGCAGGATGCAGGCGACGGTGATTTCCTTTGCCGTCAGGGGAGTCAAGAACATCAGGCTGTTCAACTTCACGGTGTTCTCCGGGCTGGTCTGCGGGGCTATCCCGCTCGTGTTCACCTTGCCATTCCTGTCCGACTGGTATTACGGGGCGCTCCAGAAAATTCCCTCCGGGGACCTGCCGCTGGTGAAGCAGAGCGCGATGCTCCTAGTGCTCGTGCCGTTCGCGGTCGCCCTGCGCTCGTATGTCGAGGGCTGGGCGGCATTCAGGAGGAACCCTGTTGCGGTGATAGCCGGACAGGGGGTCTATCTCGGGGCAGTGGTGAGCGCGGCCTTCTTCGCGTTCAATCTTGGTGCGCAGGGCAACATGATAGGGCCGCTGGCCCTATTCGTCGGCAACATCTGCGCGGCCGGGATACTCGCGCTTGCCCTTAGGATGAAAGAGCCTGAGGACATCCATGCGCCACCGGCGCAGTTTATCACCCCGGCCTGACGGCATGGTGCCAAGAGCCCCACGGGTATTTTGCGAGCATATGGCGTTTGCCGTCAGACACTCGGTTTTTCCCTGCCTGGGCTCAAGCTTGCAACTCTCTTTACACCCTCAATGAAGACACGGAAACTATTGGATCTTGCATTATTCAAATCAAGACAAGAGGATATGGCTTTAGCCCAAATTTCTTCGGTTCTCAAGTTGCAAGTCGTTGATAATCAACAAAACGTCCTCCCGAAAGCGATTTGTAGTGCCTAAAAATTCAGCAATTTTTTCTTTTGCCCTTGGAATCCTGCGCCGGCGACGCATCTTTTGCGGAAAAGGAGACTCCGATGACATATCAGAAGCTCGGCGTGCAAAACAGGAGTCCGCCCGTGATCAAATTTGAAAAAATAAAAAAAATGTAGTGCCTAATTTGCGTAAGTCGTTGATAATAAACAATCTTATTTTTTAGGGCGCGAAATTTGGGCTAGAGCATGCTATCATGAGCACCCCTTTTCATCCAATACGAGGGTTGGGAAAATTTAAAAACTTGTTGTCAAATCATAGGTGTGCCCCCGAGAGCTTATTCAATATCGCGCATAAAACGGAGTTTTCAAACCCCAGCACAAAGGACATTTAATTTTTGTCCATCCAGGACTTGACTTCCATCCCAACAGGGCTACCTTGCTCAAGTAAAGAGTAATTCCAACCATTAACAGTTAGATGTAAAAAAGGAGATTGAGAATGGCTGTTCCTGATTATCAAAGCTTAATGTTGCCGCTCCTACGATTTACAGCAGAAAAAAAAAGAAGAGACATCAACAGGTCAGGCAATATCCGGAATTTATCGAATTCCAGCAGTTAAAAGGAACCAGAAGCAGCAAAGCAGTCGAATCTAAAGAGACATCTGATTTTTTGACAGCCACTCCTTCAGAAGCATTGGAAAACGCTTATGAAAATCTTCGTAATGAGTTGGCGATTGAATTGCTTACTAGCCTAAGGGTAAATAGTGAGCAAAGTAAAATATATTGCTTTTAGTATCATATGCATAATACTGACTTCATGTAATAGTCCTGTAATGCATCCTTGGCAAATACGTGGGGATGCCCATCAAGTATCCTTAAACATTAGCCAATGGCCTATAATATCACAGGACTTATATGTAGCTATCCCTAAAAATAGAATATTAGATGCAGAGAACCTCTTGAAAAACCAAGAATATGTAGAACTAACATCAGAACAAGAAAAGTCTTTTAATAATTATTTACCCAAGCCTGAAGGCTCCGGTTTAAAGCCTTACCTTGTACGTGGTGTAACGATGGGCACACCTTCTTTTTCAATTCTCAGGAAAAATACAGACACAAACGAAATTTCAATTTACATGGCCACATGGAATGGAGAGATAAGCATTCCGTTCGTAAAACCCAAATTTGGCGCATGGCCAGTAGTTATCTATCTGGACAAGCCTCCACTGAGAATATATCCGACTGCGGTATATGGTGGAGACTGGATAATGCGTGATTATAAAGATGGTGATGCTCGGATCATAAAAAGAAAAGGAGAATAAAGGCTAACAATTGGCTTCTGGCAACGGCGTAACTGCCGTACCAGAGCCTGATACGTTCGCTAAGAGGAGACTTACACATGTCAATTATGAGAAATCATGATCTCAAGTCCCCCTACTGCGGGAACGCACAGAAAACGGCGGCGTGGGGCTCCTTCAACGTGACGCTTGACCCGGAGTTGAAGAAGAAGCTCCTCCAAGCCAGGATTAACGTCTTTGTCTGTCGCAACTGCCGGAAGACGGCATTCATCAATGCTCCCATCCTCTATCACGACATGACGCAGCAGTCCTGTGTGCAAAACTACCCCCGCGAGAAGCTCGACGACGCCAGTTTCTTCCACCAGTTCAAGGCGGACGGAACAATCACTGTCGCCGGAATCTCCCCGCCCCCGCGCGTTGCGGCGATGACTGAGTACCTCGCCAGGCCGCACATCGTGTTCGACATAAACGAGATGATTAGCTACGTCCGGTTCCGGGAGGGAATCTGGATAAAGGAACATCCGGCGAAGCGAAAAAAAACAGCTCCGCCATAATTCAAAGCGGCGTCGAGCCGCCGCCCCGTGATAGAAAACGGGGCAAGCAGTCGAAGGTCAGGCTGATCGCCTGACAAAAAGAGAAAAACAAGGCAGCAAAATCATAACCAATTGGTTCTGCCAACCTCGCATTAGCCCGGCCCCTCATCCAAATCGTTAGCGCCCAATAATTTAACTACAGAACGAAAAATTATTCAGGAGATAAAATGGCAAAGTGTCCTATATGCAATTCAAGAAAAGGGAAGAGGAAGTGCCTAATTGCAGATGCTCTGATTTGTAGCCTGTGCTGTGGAAAGACAAGAACAGAGGCGGCATGTTCAGACTGTGTATTCTATCGAAAACCAAAAAGGAAATATAATGAAGTTCCAGCATATTCTGTTTCCGAGATGGATGGCAATATGGAGCTTGAGTCTTACGGAAACTCAATCGAGGGAGCTTTATGCGCATATGACATAGAAAACGGGGGGAAACTGAACGACAGTGATGCAATTAGAATCATTGAGTTGCTTATTGATAAATACCATTTTAAAGACCAGCAAATGGATCGGGAGCATCAGATAATTGTGAATGGAGTTAACTATGTTGACAAATCAATAAGAGAAGATTTAAAGGATGTTGGGAATGAAGAAATTGTAAAAGTTTTAGGAGTTATCAGGTTTGTTGCGAGGCGAAGAACGAAAATAGGAAGAGAATATATGACGGTAATTCATCAATATGTAGGGCAACGAGTTGCTCCCGGTATTCGTATTTTACAGCAATGAACGGTGCTAACAATCACATGCACTCGGACACAGCAAAAAGCGCCGTTTCTCGTTCCTCGTCGCTCTGCTTTTTGCTGCCGGTGATGTTAGGCGTACGCCCGGCATGGTGCTCTACTAAAGGGTGACCAGCCTTCGCCGCGTAAAGCTATGGCGTGGCAGGAAGTCTCTTGATCCTCGTCAGCGGGTAAATATTCACTGAACCCCGTCATTTCAGTGAATATTTACTTATACGAGGTAATTGCAAAACTCCTTTCGCGGGCATGGCAAGCATGCCCCTCCACGCCGATTTTTGCGAAAAATCGGCGTAAAAATGGAGGGACGCGCTTGCGCGTCCGGAGTTTTGCAATTACCTCGGATTATATGTCTGCTCGACATTCACAAAAACCACATCCATTTCATTTTTTCGCCTGGCTTTCTGCGGTCTGTTTCTCCTTGACTTTGCCGAGGTATCCGGGCAGGTCTATTCCGGCCATGCTCGCGACATCGTGGAGAGGCGGGAGGCTCTGCATCATTCCGCTGAGAAAGTTGGCCGTGGTCGTTTTGCCGTCGGCGTTCTTCTGTCCGCCGTCCCAGACGGTTACCTTGTCTATCTTGATGTTCTTGATGGCGTCGGTCTGGAGTCCGACGATTTCCTCGAGTTTTTCGATGAGCAGCATTTTTGATGCCGCGTCGGTGTCGCCCTTGCATGCGTTGATGATTTCGAGGAAGCCGGCGCCTTTGGACTTGAGGATTTCGAAGTTACCTTTTGCCTGGGCATTGAGTTTTGCGAATATCGCATCGGCTTCGCCTCTCGCCTCGCGCCTGTATTTTTCGGCTTCGGCCTCTGCGGCGATCTCTATCTGTTTCTTCTGTATTTCGGATGGGACTATGACTTCGGCGTTCTGCTTTTCCATCTCCATTTTCGCGCGGGCTTTCTGCGCCTCGAGTTCCGCATCGTATTCCGCCTTTTCGATCTGGGCCTGGGCTATGCGCTTCGCGGCTTCCGACTTGCGGTAGGCCTCGGCCTCCTGCTCCATCCTCAAGGCGTTCGACTTCGCGATCTCGATTCCGGACAGGTTTTCCCCGTTTATCGCCTCGGCCTCGGCCTGCTTGACAGCTATTCTCTGGTCTCTGTTTGCGGCGGCTTCGCCTGCCGCGGCCTCGGCGTTGGCCTTCGACACGAGGATTCTCTGGTCTCTCTTTGCGGCGGCCTGCCCGGTCTGCCCCTTCTTGTCGGCTTCCGCGACATCAATGAGCGCATCGTTTACGGCACCTGCCGCGGCCTTCTTTCCTATGGCGTTGATGTATCCGCTTTCGTCAGTGATGTCTGTGATGTTGACGTTGAGGAGCTCCAGTCCGAGCTTGTTGAGTTCTGCCGCGACATTCTCCTCGATCTTGTTCAGGAATTTCTCGCGGTCCTTGTTGATTTCCTCGATGGTCATTGACGCAATGACCAGGCGGAGTTGTCCGAAGATGATGTCCCTGGCCAGTTCCGATATTGCGTCCGGGGGGAGGCCGAAGAGTCGTTCCGCGGCGTTGTTCATTATCTCCGGATTGGTGCTTATGCCGACGGTGAAGACGGAGGGGACGTTGATTCGGATGTTCTGGATACATAGTGCGTTCGAGAGGCTCACCTCGATCTGCATGGGTCTGAGGCTGAGGAATCCGTAGTCCTGTATCACCGGCATGATGAATGCCGCGCCGCCGTGTATGCATCGGGCGGCCCGCCTGTCCTTGGTCTTCCCGTAGATGACCATTATCCTGTCGGAGGGGCATTTTTTGTATCTGTTGACGAGGATGATGACGAGGGTGAAGAAGACGAAGACCAGGGCGATGAGGAAGAATGCGATCAGGGGGGCCATCGAGGGCATTTTGAGTCTCCTTTTTTTATGCTTGGATTATATTTTTTCCACTAGAAATTTATTTTGGTCTATCTGGGAGACGAGCTTGACAGACGCGCCGTTGGGTATTTCGATGTCGGCGACGGCGAGGACCTCCCGTGTGCCCGCTCCTGTGTAGACCGTGACCTTGCCTGTCGAGGAGCGTCCTGCCGGGATCTTGAGGTAGACCGAGCCTGTCTTTCCTATCATGTCGGCGGCGTATATGTTTCCGCTCTGCTGCAGCTTGAACAGGTAGAAGATGCCGAGCGCGGTGATGACCATCATGATGAGTCCGCAGACGAATGCCACGATGAATCCCTGCCATCCGCCATTCCCGTAGATGACCCCCCCCCATCCGAAGAAGGTGATGAACGCGATTATGGATCTGATGGAGAAAAGCTGGAAGTCGCCGAATCCGGTGTCAACGTGGCCTTCGGCATCGAAATCTCCGCCTAGATCCACATCAGCGTCGCCGCCATGGCCGAATATCAGTGTGAGAAGAGTCTGGATCAGAAACACGCAGGATCCCAGCACGGCAAGCATCCAATAATACTTGAGCTCGCCGGAGAAGACTTCCATAACAGCCTGCATTTTCCGCTCCTTTTTCGGGGTTCCGTCCACGTGGGGCCACGCGTAGAAGGCCGAGGCCGAATCAAACAAACGCGATACTCTATCACCGGGGATGCGAGAATGCAAATGGGTTTGAGAAAATGTGATGCGTCAGTTTTTTCAGGGGTGCCAGTCCGCTGCAAGTACTTTGCGCCGTCCCCGGCGCAAAGAGGGTTGCGCTGGGGCAGGGTAAACTACTTTGGTCCTAAAAAAAGCAGTTGGAATTTCATTGTCGCATAGGCAGGAGGATTTGAGATTCCTCTGAGCCTGGATATATGGCGCGTCCGCGCAAAAACACCTTGAATGCATGGG